>NZ_JBVAPG010000010.1:0-95687 GCF_055413685.1 Bradyrhizobium sp. LeoA1Lang
GTGCTGCCGTCTGCCGAGACCGCTGCGATGTTGTTCTGGGCGCTGCTGGCTTCCGGGCAGATCAGCATGCGCAAAGTCGACGGCTGGCAGACCCTCGCCAGCAAGCCCATTGCTCAGCCGGTTGATCTTGCCGCCTGAGCAGATATCATCCGTTCACCGGAGACTCGCGACGGACAAATTCCAACCAAGTTCGCGACGGCACCGGGTGGGGGTCTCTCCACGATTCGCGCTGTCGCGAGCGGAGAGAGCCCTCACCCGCTGCGCTTCGCGCAGCGACCTCTCCCGCAAGCGGGAGAGGTGAAACAACGCGCGTCGCTCCGTCGCCATGACCGCGCTCCTCCCCGCCTATGATTACATCGTGGTCGGCGGCGGATCCGGCGGCGCGGTGGTGGCGCGGCGGCTGGCCGAGCGCAGCGATGTCAGCGTGCTGCTGCTCGAAGCCGGGCCGTCGGATGCCGGCATTGCCGCGATCGAGGATGCGGCGCACTGGACCGCGCTGCTCGGTGGCCGCTACGATTGGGGCTACCGCTATGCGCCACAGCGCGAGCTGAACGGACGCAGCATCGCGATTCCGCGCGGCCGCGTGCTCGGGGGATCGTCGAGCCTCAACGCGATGCTGTGGTACCGTGGCCATCCGTCCGACTACGACGCCTGGGAGGCGGCGGGCGCGACGGGATGGAATTTCCGTTCCGTGTTGCCGTACTTCAAGCGCAGCGAGGACTGGGAGGGCGGCGCCTCCGACTATCGCGGCGCCGGCGGTCCCTTGCGTATCGAGCGCCCGCGCGATCCTCACCCGATTGCGCGCGCGATGATCGCGGGCGCCGCCGAGCTCGGCATCCCCGTGATCGACGATCCGAACGGCGCGACCAATGAGGGCGCCGGCCTCGCCAATCTCAACGTCAGCGAAGGCAAGCGCTGGAGCGCGGCGCGCGGTTATCTGCGGCCGGTGATGGACCGGAATAATCTCACCATCCACACCAATGCGCTCGCTATCGGCCTTTCCTTCGAGGGCCGCCGCGCCCGCGCGGTACGCTCGATCATCGACGGCGCCGTTGTTGAGACGCGCGCGGACTCCGAGATCATCCTGGCGCTCGGCGCGATCGACACGCCGCGGCTGCTCTTGATGAGCGGCATCGGGCCGGCGGAAGAATTGGCGCGGCTCGGCATATCAGTCACGGCCGATCTCGAAGGCGTCGGTGAGAATCTGCAGGACCATCCGCTGCTGATGGGCATGAACTTTCGCGCCAAGACTCCGCTCGGGCCGGTGCGCGACAATGGCGGCGGCAGCATGATGAACTGGAAGAGCGCTGCCGCGCTCGCCGCGCCCGATCTCCACGCTTTTGTCGTGCAGGGCCGCAACGCCAACGATGAGGTCGCCTCGGCTTACGATCTCTCCGGCGACATCTTCGCGATGTCGCCGGGATTGATGCGCTCGACCAGCGTCGGCCGCATGCGGCTTGAGAGTGCCGAGCCGGGCGCGGCGATCGATCTGCAGCCGAACTTCCTCGCCGAGGCCGCCGACCTCGAAGCGCTGATCGCCGGGATCGATACCATCATGGAACTGTCCGCCACCAGGGCCTTCGCCGACCTCATCGCTGCGCCGGCCGCGCCGGACCGTCTGCTATCCCGTAGCGAGAAGATCGAGTTCATCCGCATGAGCTGCTCGACCTTCTTCCACACCTGCGGCACCTGCGCGATGGGCACAGGCGAGCGCGCCGTGGTCGATCCACAGTTGCGCGTGCGCGGCGTCGAGGGCCTGCGAATCGCGGATGCCTCGGTGATCCCGATCATCCCGTCCTGCAATACCCATGCGCCCGTGGTGATGATCGGCGAGCGCGCCGCCGATTTCATCACCGGCATGAAACCTGCAGAGCGGCTGCCATGAACGCAGAGAAGGACCAGATCATCGCCGCTGATTTCGTCCTGACCATGGACGAAGCCAACCGCGTCATCCCTGACGGCGCGGTGCTGGTGCGCGGCGGCCGCATTGCCTCGGTCGGCAAGAGCGCCGCGCTCTGCGCCGCCGAGCCTGCGGCCGAGGTCACCTACCTCAGGAATTGCCTGGTCATGCCGGGGCTGGTGAACTGCCACATGCATTCCGGTTTCCTGCGCGGAACGGCAGAGCACCTGCCGGTGTGGGACTGGCTGCGGCTGCACATCAACCCGATGCACCGCGTGCTGCGGCCGCACGAAGCGGAGGCCGCATCCTATCTCTGCTATGCAGAAAGCGTGCTCTCCGGCACCACGACGACTGTCGACATGTGGCGCTTCATGGACGGCAGCGCGCGGGCGGCTCGTGCCATCGGCAATCGTCTCGTTGCCGTTCCCTATGTCGGCGAGCATCCCGACTACAATTATTTCGATACGCTCGACGACAACGAACTGTTAATCGAGGCCTGGAACGGCAAGGAGGACGGCCGCATCTCCGTCTGGGTCGGGCTCGAACATCTCTTCTATTCCGACGAAGCCGCGCAACGCCGCGCCGTCGAGATGGCCAAACGCCACCGCACCGGTTTCCACACCCATTGCAGCGAGGCCTCGATCGAGGTCGCCGAGTTCGAGAAGCGTTACGGCAAGCGGCCCATGTTCGTGCTCGACGATCTCGGCTTGTTCGAGACGCCGCGGGCGATGATCGCGCATGCGGTCTGGCTCGACGATGCCGAGATCGCGCTGCTGGCCCGCCGCGGCGTCTCGGTGGCGCACAACCCCGTCAGCAACATGAAGCTCGCCAGCGGCATCGCCCCCGTGGAGGCCATGCTGCGGGCCGGGCTTGCGGTCGGCCTCGGCACCGACGGCGAGAAGGAGAACAACAATCTCGACATGTTCGAGGAGATGAAGGCGGCCTCGCTGCTCGGCAAGCTGAAATCGCTCAATGCGGCTGCACTGGATTCCTGGACCGCGCTGCGGATGGGTACGATCATGGGCGCGCGTGCCATCGGTCTCGACCATGAGATCGGCTCGCTCGAAATCGGCAAGAAGGCCGACCTGATCGCGGTGCGCACCGACACGCCGCGGATGACGCCGCTGTTCGGCGAAGGACCCTATTTCAACCTGCAGCACAATCTGGTGCATGCGGTGCGCGGCGGCGACGTCGCGCTGACCATGGTCGATGGCCGGATCGTCGTCGAGGACGGCCAGTTGACGACGGCCGATCTGCGCGCGTTGATCGATCATGTTCACGAAGTGGCGCCGGGATTGTTCGCGCGCCGCGCCGCCTGGCTCGCCGAGCACGTCCACGGCTCGGTGCAGTGGACCGGCGCGGTTTGACGGGCAGGCAATGGCGAAAACCAGTGATCCCGTCGCGCTGAACGAATGGTACGCGATCGAGACGCTGTCCGAGGTGGCGTCAACGCCGCGCCTCACGCGCCTGCTCGGCCAGGATCTGATCGTCGACCGCGCCGCCGATGGCGCGCCGCGCGTACGGGAGCTCGTCGCGGGCACACCGACCGCGCCGCTCCCGACCCGCGAGCGCTACGGCTGCCTCTGGACCACGCTCGGCGAGCCGCGGCGCGAGATCTTCGACATCGCTGAGGCCGCGGAGGAGGACCGCCGCTTCGTGATTTGCGGCTGGGTCAAGCTGCGCACCTCCGCGCCGCGCGTGATCGAGAATTTCCTCGACATGGCGCATTTCCCTTTCGTCCATCACGACATTCTCGGCGCCGAGCCGCACACGGAGGTGCCGACTTATGAGAGCGAGATCCGCCGCGACGTTGACGAGGTCTGGGCGACCAATTGCCGGTTCTTCCAGCCGCGCATCGCCGTGACGGAATCTGCCGGCGATTTCGTGCAGCTCACCTACCGCGTGCCGTCGCCGTTTACGGTGATGCTCTACCGCGTATGCCCTTCCGCTCCCTCGCGGCTTGATGCGATCGCGCTGTTCATCCAGCCGATCGAGGAGGAACTGTGCCGCGCCCAGCCGGTGATGTTCCTGGTCGACGCGCAGTCGGCCTACAACGACATGCTGAAGTTCGAGCAGGTGATCTTTTCCCAGGACCGCATCATCGTCGAGAACCAGCGTCCCTTGCGGCTGCCGCTCGAACCACGCGCGGAGATCCCGACCCGCGCCGACAGCTCCTCCGTCGCCTATCGCCGCTGGCTCAAGGAAAAGGGCCTCCGCTACGGCACCATCGCCGGCTCGCGATGACCTCTGCCCCGTAGCCCGGGTGAAGCGGAAGCGCAACCCGGGACGGCGGCATCAGCGTTGGCCAGTGGTCCCCGGGTTACGCTGACGCTCCACCCGGGCTACGGCGCTGCGCCACTGATTCGGCGTGCCCCGTCATGCTGTTGCCCTCCGGCGCCGCATGATGGGCCTTTTTTACCTTTTTCCGTGGAATTTCAGTCTCGTTAACGGATGATTAACCATGGCTACCGATCATTAACCATTCGAAAAGGAGCTGAGTCGGCCGCGATGGACGCACCTGTGCAGTCAAACCGTCAACTGGTCCGCATGCGGGGCCGATCCTACGTTGCGTTCGTGTTTACCCCCGTTGTCCCGATCGTGGGCTGGCTCGGGGAAATCGACGCGACACTCGCCCGCTCGCCCGGATTTTTCGTCGGCAAGCCCGTGGTGCTTGACCTCTCGGCGCTGGACCTCAGCCAGAGCGCCATCCAGCATCTCGTCGCCAACCTCGAGCAGCGCAATATCCGCGTGCTCGGCATCGAGGGCGTCAGCCCCGACCATCTCACCAACAGCCTGCCGCCGCTGCTCACGGGCGGCCGGCCCTGCGGGCTCCCGCAGTCTGAGCCGCCAAAGCCGCAAGCCAAGGCAGCGAAGCCGAAACAGACATCGCTGCTGCTCGACCAGCCGGTGCGTTCCGGCCAGTCGATCGTGTTCGCCGACGGCGATGTCACCGTGCTGGGCTCGGTCGGCTCGGGCGCCGAAATCGTCGCCGGCGGTTCCATCCACGTCTATGGAACGCTGCGCGGCCGCGCGATGGCCGGCATCAACGGCAATTCATCGGCGCGGATCTTCTGCCAGAGGATCGAAGCCGAACTACTGGCCATCGATGGCTACTACCAGACCGCAGAGGACATCGGCGAAAGCCTGCGCAGCCGGCCGGCCCAGGCGTGGCTCGAAGACGATGCCCTCAAAATCACAGCGCTGAATTGATCGACCAAAGGAGGAGAGAAAATGGCCAAGGTTTTGGTCGTGACGTCTGGGAAGGGAGGCGTCGGCAAGACGACGTCCACGGCTGCGCTCGGTGCGGCTCTCGCGCAAGCCGGACAAAGCGTTGTCGTGATCGACTTCGATGTCGGCTTGCGCAACCTCGACCTCGTCATGGGTGCGGAACGGCGGGTCGTGTTCGACCTCATCAACGTGGTGCAGGGCGTCGCCAAGCTCTCGCAGGCGCTGATCCGCGACAAGCGCCTGGAGAATCTGTGGCTGATTCCAGCATCGCAGACCCGCGACAAGGACGCGCTCACGGATGAGGGCGTGCGGCGGGTCATCAACGAGCTCAGGACCAAGTTCGACTGGATCCTGTGCGACAGCCCGGCGGGCATCGAACGCGGCGCGACGCTGGCGATGCGCTATGCAGACGAGGCGGTCATCGTCACCAATCCCGAAGTCTCCTCGGTGCGCGATTCCGACCGCATCATCGGCATGCTGGATTCGAAGACCGCGAAAGCGGAGCGGGGCGAGCGGGTCGAGAAGCACTTGCTCGTCACCCGATACGACGCCTCGCGCGCCTCGCGCGGCGAGATGCTCTCGATCGACGACATCCTGGAAATCCTTGCGACGCCGCTGCTCGGGATCATCCCCGAGAGTCAGGACGTGCTGCGCGCATCCAATGTCGGTTGCCCGGTCACGCTGAACAGCACCACCAGCGCGCCCGCCCGCGCCTATATGGATGCGGTGCGCCGCCTGATGGGCGAGACGGTGCCGATGACGGTGCCGGTCGAACGCAAGGGACTGATGAACAGGCTATTACGACGGAGGGCGGCATGATGAATCTCCTGCGGCTTATCGGCGGCCGCTCTGGCTCCGCGCCTGTCGCGCGGGAACGGCTGCAGATCCTGCTCGCGCATGAACGCGGGGTTGGCGGCAGCGGCGCGCCCGAACTGTTGGAAATGCTGCGATCCGAAATCCTCGCCGTGGTTTCCAAGCATGTCGATCTCGATCCGGAGAAAGTCGTGGTCAAGATGGATCGGGGCAAGTTTGTCTCGATGCTCGAGGTCGATATCGAAGTGCCCAATGCTACGCAACGATCCAAGCTGGTGGCTGCGACATGACGGCGGACAGCGATAGCCATATTGCCTGGCAACGGGCGCAGGTCAGGAAGCAGCGCGCTGCGCTCAAGGAATTGGAGATCGCCCGGTTCGGGGGCGCCCCTATCCCGACTTTCAACCGGAAGACCGAGCAGGCGATCAGCGAGCTGAAGCGAAAGATCCTGGAAGCGGAGCGCTGCATCGCCGATTACGAGCGGCGAACCAAGCGGCCGCTGGCCACCGACGGGCGAAGCCTCGCCAGCGTAAGCTGGAGCAACTGGGACGCCAACGTCGGCGGTACCCCGCAGCGCCGCCGCGCCTGATACTTTCGTAGCCCGGGTGAAGCGCAACGCGCAACCCGGGACGTCTGTATCTACGTTTGCGAGCGGTCCCGGGTTACGCGTTCGCTTCACCCGGGCGACGATTGCGTGCGGCGTGATGCCGCGAAAGCGCACACGCGTGTGTGAACTGCCTCCGAACCGCTATGACAGAGCCAGCGCTTTGGCATAGGCTGCCTCCACTCTGACCTGAACGGCAGAGAAGATGCGCATGCGATCGAGGATCGTCATCGCATAGGCTCCGGAGGTCGCATGCGGCTCATCGTCGACGGCAGGACGCATGAGGTTGAGGTCGAAGACGAGATGCCCCTGCTGTGGGTCTTGCGCGACGTGCTCGGCATCACCGGTCCCAAATATGGCTGCGGAATTGCGATGTGCGGGGCCTGCACAGTGCATGTCGGCGGCGAGCCGGTGCGTTCCTGCTCACTGCCGGTCGGCGATGTCAAAGCCGACGTCATCACGATCGAAGGATTGGGCACACCGGCGGCGCTGCATGCGGTCCAAAAGGCGTGGGTCGAGCACCAGGTCGCGCAATGCGGCTACTGCCAGTCCGGCCAGATCATGTCGGCCGCCGCGCTGCTCCGCGCCAACGGCAATCCGAGCGACGACGACATTGATGAGGCGATGTCCGGCAATCTCTGCCGCTGCGGCACCTATCCGCGCATCCGCGCCGCGATCAAGACCGCGGCGCGTGAACTCAAGGGCCGCCCGACATGAGCAGGGCCGGCACCATCGCGCGGCGCACCTTCCTGATCGGCACTGCCGTGATCACGGGTGGCGTCGCGTTCGGCGTCTATGCCTATAAGCGCGAGCCGATCAATCCGCTGCTGAAGGAGCTTGGCGATGGGCAGGCGGCGCTGACGCCTTATGTGCGCATCGACCAGACCGGCGTCACCATCATCACGCCGCGCGCCGATCTCGGACAGGGTGTCGCGTCAGTGCTTGCGGCCTTGGTCGCCGAGGAGCTCGATATTGCCTGGAACGACATCAGGATCGATTTCGGGCCGCCGAGCAATGCTTATTATAATGGCATCGCCGCCGCCGAGGGCCTTCCCGTTCCGGCAACCGACACCAGCATCAAGGCGCGCTCTGCGCGCGTCGTGGGCGATGCGGTGAGCAAGTTCCTGGGACTGCAGATCACCGGCGGGTCGTCGTCGGTCGCCGATGCCTATGAGAAGATGCGCATTGCGGGGGCGGCCGCCCGCGAAGTCCTGTTGCATGCGGCGGCGATGCGGACCGGAATTCCAAAGCACCAATTGAAGACCAGGGACGGCAGCGTGATCACGCCGCGCGGCGAGATGCTGAGTTACGCGTCGCTGGCAGCGGAAGCCGCCAAGATCGAGCCGCCGCGCAAGGTCCGGCTCAAGCCGGAGTCGGAGTGGCGCTATCTCGGCAAGCCGATGCAGCGCATCGACATCGTCGCGAAGTCGACCGGCACTGCGACCTTCGGCATCGATATCAGGATGCCCGGCATGGTCTATGCGACGGTTCGCGCCAATCCCGGCATCGGCGGCGGCATCAGGGGATATGACGCGAGTGCGGCGGAGAAGGCGAGGGGAGTTATTGCGGTCGTGCCGATCACCGGCGGGGTCGGCGTGATCGCCGACAACACCTGGCGCGCCTTCAAGGCGGCGGAACTGATCAAATGCGATTGGGGACCGGCGCCCTATCCTCCATCCAGTGCGGCGATGTTCGAGACCGTCGCGGCCTCCTTCACCGGCGAGCGCCAGGACAGCCGGCTCAAGGATGAGGGCGATATCGAGGCGGCGCTGCAGGGCGATGGCGTGATCGAGGCCGAATACAAGGTGCCATATCTCGCGCATGCGCCGCTCGAGCCGATGAACGCCGTGGTCCAGCTCAAGGACGGACGGCTCGATATCTGGACGGCCACGCAGATGCCGCTGTTCTTGGTGGCGGCGGCGGCCGAAGTCAGCGGGCTTGCGCCTGACAAGATCCACCTTCATTCATTGATGTCAGGCGGCAGCTTTGGCCGGCGCCTCGAGGATGACTATGTCCGCCAGGCGGTCGAGCTCGCAAAGGCGCATCCCGGGTCTCCGATCAAGATGACCTGGAGGCGCGAAGAGGACATGACCCACGACTTCCCGCGCCCGCTCGGCATGGCGCGCATGCGTGGCGCGGTCAGGGATGGCAAGCTTGAAGCCTACGACCTCAAGGTCGCCTGTCCGTCGGTGACAGCCTCTCAGATCGGCCGGCTGCACATGCCGACCTTCGGGCCGGATATCGCGATCGTGGCGGGCGCCTGGGACCAGCCGTTGCGGATTCCGCATTATCGCGTCACCGGCTATCGCGTGCCGGAGCTGGTGCCGGTGAGCTCCTGGCGCTCGGTTGGCGCGTCGGCAAACGGTTTCCTGCACAATGGCTTCCTCGATGAGTTGATCCACACGGCGGGCGCCGATCCGCTCCAGGAACTGATCCGGCTGTGCTGGCACGAGCCGTCGCGCAGGGTGCTTGAAGCGGTGGGCGAGATGTCGAAATGGGGCAGCGATCTCGGCAAGAATCGCGGCCGCGGCATCGCGTTCACGCTGTCATTCGGCGTGCCGGTGGCCGAGGTCGTGGAAGTCTCGAACACGCCGCGCGGCATCCGGATTGACAATGTGTTCGTCGCCGCCGATGTCGGCAAGGTGCTCGATCCCCTGAACTTCGAGAACCAGGTTCAGGGCGCAGTGATCTGGGGATTGGGCCACGCCGTCAATTGCGAACTGACGTTCAAGGACGGCGTCGCCGAGCAGACGAACTTCGACGCCTACCAAGGCTTGCGCCTCAATCAGGCGCCGGCGATCGAAGTACGCGCCGTCGACAACGGCAGCCCGATCCGCGGCATCGGCGAGCCCCCGGTTCCTCCCGCCGCTCCCGCACTCGCCAACGCCATCTTCGCCGCCACCGGCAAGCGCATCCGCGAGTTGCCGTTGAACAAGCACATCGATTTCGTTTGAGCCTCTACATTCGCTGATCCGTTCCCGCGTCAATCGGCCTTGGCCTTCTCTCGCATCGCCGCCTGCAGGGTCTTGATGTCTGCGGGCGAGAGTTGTGGGCGATCGACCCTGATCGTCAGCCTGTTGAGCTTGGCCGTCAGCGGGAACGGCGGCTTGTAGTCGGCATCGTTCACGCCGGTGAGCGTGTCGGAGCCGATGTCAAAGCTCTCGTCCCACTGCAGAATCATCGGCAGCGTCTTCGCCATCCGTTTTGTGGCGACCTCCTTGCCGTCGACCTTCAGCGTGCCGGTGCCGGGCTGTCCGAGACCGCTGAAGCTGTTGTACTCGAGCGTGGCGACGCCAATGCCGTCATACTTGAAGTCGAACTCGACCGCATGCCGGCCCGCCGATAGCGCATCGGGGCCTTCCCACTTGATGCGTTCGAGGTCGACCAGGTTCCACAAGAACACCGGCTTGCCCCGCAGCAAGTAGAAGCCATAGCCGGCGAACCGCCCTCCCGAGGTCAGGATCATGCCCTCCGCGCCGCCCTGCGGCACGTCGATGTCGGCGGCGATCGTGTAGGACGCATTGAGCAGCAGCGGCGAATCTCCCTGCGGCAATCCCGTCATTGGTCGCGTGTACACGAACTCCGTGCGTCCAGCGGTGATGTTTGGTCGCGGCGCGATGATGCGCGCCGCGACCGATGCGTCGAGCGGGAAGACCTGGTGCTTCCTGGCCTCGGCGATGAACATCTCCTTCATCTCCTTGGCCTTCTGCGGGTTCGTGGCCGCGATGTCGTCGGACTGGCTGAAGTCCTTGCTCAGGTCATAGAGCTGCAGCACCTGATTGTTCAGCGGATCGGGGTTGGCCGGGCCGAACGCCTGCCAGGGCGCGCGATTGACCTTGGTGCTGAGCATCCAGCCGTCGTGGTAGAGCGCCCACTGGCCCATCATCTCGAAGTATTGCGTCTGGTGCCGCGATGGCACCTTGGCGTTCGGTCCATCGAACGTGTAGGCAAAGCTCGTGCCCTCGATCGGCGCCTGCTTGATGCCGTCCACATAATCAGGGGCCTGAATGCCGGCGGCCTCGAGGATCGTCGGCACGACGTCGATCACGTGGACGAACTGCTCGCGCAAGGAACCCTTGTCCTTGATGCGCGCCGGCCACGACACGACCATATTCTGGTTGATGCCGCCGAGCCTGGATGCGTTCTGCTTGAACCAGTCGAACGGCGTGTCAAACGCCCACGACCAGCCAGCCGACATGTGGTTGTACGTCTGCTCGGTGCCCCAGACGTCGTAGAACTTCATCTGCACATCGACAGGCAGCTCACTCAGACCATTGAAGAACGCGACCTCGTTAGGCGTGCCGAGCGGTCCGCCCTCAGCGCTGGTGCCGTTGTCGCCGTTGATGTAGATGATAAGCGTGTTATCAAGCTTTCCGAGGTCTTCGAAATGCTTGATCACGCGACCGATCTCGTAGTCGTTGTAGGCAGCGTAGGCCGCAAACACTTCGACCTGACGGATGAAGAGTTTCTTCTCCTCCGCCGTAAGCTGGTCCCACGGCTTTAGGATATCGCTGGGCCATGGCGCGAGTTTGGTGTCACTCGGGATCACGCCGAGCCGCTTCTGGTTCTCGAATATGCGCTCGCGAAGCTTTTCGTAACCGTCGTCGAACAGGTGCATCGCGCCGATCTTGTCCACCCATTCCTTGGTCGGGTGGTGCGGCGCGTGCGTCGCGCCGGGCGCATACTTGATGAAGAGCGGTTTGGACGGATCGGTCTGGTGGACGCGCGTCATCCAATCGATGGCGTCGTCGGCCATTGCGGTGACGAGATTCCAGGTGCCCGGGGCCTTGCCCAGGAATGGGTAGATTTGCGTCGTGTTGCGGAAGAGGTTCGGCTGCCACTGGTTGGCGTCACCGCCCACAAAGCCGTAGAAGTATTCGAAGCCCATGCCGGTTGGCCACTGATTGAACGGGCCGATCTGGCTGGCCTCGAAGGCTGGCGTATTGTGATCCTTGCCGAACCATGACGTCGCGTAGCCGTTGCCGAGCAGGATCCGCCCGATCGTCGCCTTGTCCTTGCCGATGATGCTGTCATAGCCGGGGAAGCCGGTCGACTGTTCCGAGATCACGCCGAAGCCGGCCGAGTGGTGGTTGCGCCCGGTGATCAGCGCCGCGCGGGTCGGCGAACACAGCGCGGTGGAGAAGACGCGATTGTAGCGCAGGCCCTCATTGGCGATGCGATCCATCGTCGGAGTCGGGATGACTCCCCCGAAGGTGCTCGGCACGCCGAAGCCGGCGTCATCAGTGATGATCAGCAGCACGTTCGGCGCGCCCTGCGGCGGGACCATGCGCGGCGCCCACCACGGCTTGGATTGCAGGGCGTCGTCCCGGATTACGCCGCCAAACGTCGGATCTGGCGGCGGGAGTTGCCTGCCGTCGATCGTGG
Organism: Bradyrhizobium sp. LeoA1Lang; assembly: GCF_055413685.1. Lineage (NCBI taxonomy): Bacteria > Pseudomonadati > Pseudomonadota > Alphaproteobacteria > Hyphomicrobiales > Nitrobacteraceae > Bradyrhizobium > Bradyrhizobium sp. LeoA1Lang. Next base: position 11,931 of record NZ_JBVAPG010000010.1, read on the forward strand.
TCGTGGCGCTGGGCGAACCCGCAGCGCCAGTCGTCTGCTGTGCCATCGCGGGCACAATCGTGAGCATGGTCAACGTAGCAGCGCAGGACAACAGCGCGGACATTTTCATGACCGATCCTCCCTACTGGGTCTCTGCCATGGGCCAAAAGTGCACACCAACTGCATGGAAGTAGGGCCGGACACCTTGGTGTTGACGTAGATCAACGGATGGGTCGTGGAGGTTCGGGCAAGCCGCGCGGCATCAGGATCCTAACGTTTATGTGATCGGGCCGTTTGGCAGTCCCTTGCCTTTGCAATCACTGCGCTTTCCGAGATCTGCGCGTCGCCGCTCCAGAATCTCGAAGGCTCGATGGAATAAGACGCGCCCGCACGCGTCACACCCGCACAACGCATCAAATATGGAGGCCAGAATGCGTAGGCCATCGTTTCACGGCGCCGTGACGGCGCTGTCAGGCATGCTTCCGAGACCAGGTCTAGGCACTGTGGTTCTTGGCGCGCGCCTTCTCATCGCGTTTGCTCTTCCGTCGCATGTGCTTGCGCAGGAAGCCCACCCGCCTGTCCCGCCGGCCGTTGCCGCCGACGAGGCTCCGTTCTGGAAAGAGAACGAGGCCGCGATGATCAAGATGATGAACGACATGGAGATCAAGCCGACCGGCGACGTCGACCGCGACTTTGTGGCGATGATGTCCCCTCATCATCAAGGCGCGATCGACATGGCGATCAGCGAACTGCGCTACGGCAAGAACGAACAGTTACGGCGCATCGCGCAAGAGATCATCGTCGATCAGATGCAGGAAATCGCAGCCATGAAGCTTGCGATCGGCCAGCCGGTGACGGATGCCGCGCCTGCCCCCACACAACAGCAACCAGCTTCGACTCCGGTCGAACATCACCACTCAGGCATGTCGATGGACATGTCATCGGGAATGAAGAAGTAGGAGCAAACCATGACGATCTGGAAGAGCCTTCTCCTTGCAGGCACGATGCTTGCAACCAGTTCCGGCGCCTGGGCAGGACAAGCGCCCGGCGCGCTGTCCGCGCCTGACGTGCCGATCAGCCATCACGACCGCGTTTACGCAGCGGAGCAATTCTCGAATACGGTCTCGGTGACGGACCCTGTCGATAACAAGCTCCTCGGCGTCATCAGGTTGGGCGATCCACAACCCGTTAACTTCAGCCCGCTCTACAAGGGGCAGGTTCTCGTCCACGGGATGGGCTATTCGCCCGATCATCGGACCCTGGCGGTGGTCTCGATCGGATCGAACTCGGTGACCTTCATCGACACCGCGACCAATGCCGTCAAGCATGTGACCTATGTCGGCCGATCGCCGCATGAAGCATTCTTCACGCCCGATGGCCGGGAGGTCTGGGTCACCGTGCGGGGCGAGAACTATATCTCTGTGATCGATAGCAAGACGTTCGCAGAGAAGACCCGTATCACCACGCCCAGCGGTCCGGGCATGCAGATCTTCTCGCCCGACGGAAAATATGGCTACATCTGCTCGTCCTTCAACCCGGAGACAGACGTCGTCTCCGTTGCCGATCACAAGATCATCGCGAAGGTCAAGCAGGAGAGTCCGTTCTGCCCGAACATCGCCGCGACGCCAGACGGAAACCAGGTGTGGTTCACGCTCAAGGACACCGGCACGACGCAGGTGTTCAATGCCAGGCCGCCGTTCAATCTGATCAAGACGATCGACAGCGGCCCGATCACCAACCACGTTAACTTCGCCCATACGGCGAAGGGGACTTTCGCCTACGTTACGATCGGCGGCTTGAACCAGGTCAAGGTGTTCCGCACGGATGATTTTTCGGAGGTCGCGACCATCCCTGTCGGGAATCTTCCGCACGGTGTGTGGCCGTCGGGCGATGGCAGCCGGATCTATGTCGGGCTTGAGAATGCCGACGCGCTCGCAGCGATCGACACGGCGACCAATACGGTGATCGCCAACATCCCGATCGGACAAGCGCCTCAGGCCATCGCCTATGTTCCGAACGCCGCCCCGGATCCGGACGACCGCCAGAACCTGCAGGCGCTCGGTGTCGCGGGCCAGGCCGCGCACCTCTCGCTCGGACCGAAGGATGGGTCAAAGGACGAGAAAGCTCCGACGAGCGTTTCGCTGTTCGATCAGGGCCTGATCCAGGTGCTGCAGGCGTCGGTGACCGGTCTGACGCCAAAGCAGAAATACGTGCTTGCGCTGGCAGACCACGCTGACGGAAGCGGTTCTCTGCAACCGCTGGCGGCCTTCATGACCAATCCGGCCGGATCGGCCATCGTCAATGCCGTTGGGCCGATCCGACAGATCGTCCAGGATCCGGCAACTCCGGAACGGCGATATCTGGTCATTGCCCCCGGAGATGCGACGACGTCCGGAGAGGCGGTACAGGTGCAAACGCGGTGATGGTAGAGTGAGGGCAAGCTAGAGCATGATCCGGGAAAAGTGGAAACCGGTTTTCCCTCGCGACAAACGCGAAGCGTTTGCGCGGAGATCATGCTCAAACAAAGAGATGAGATCATGATCCGATTGCGTCCAATCGGATCATGATCGAGGCGGAGTGCGCCATGGAAGACATGCTGAGGCAGGTCGAACCGTTGATACCCGCGCTCCGCCGCTATGCACGCGCACTGGTTCGCAACCGCGCGAATGCCGACGACCTGGTGCAGGATTGCCTGGAGCGTGCCGTCAGCCGCTGGTACCAGCGGCGCGACGGCGATGTCCGCGCCTGGCTCTTCACGATCCTGCATAACCTGGCGATCAATCAGTTTCGCCAGTCAGCGACACGCGGCAGGCATGTCCCGATCGACAACACCAATGAGAATGATTTGGGCGAGGCCGCAGCGCAGGAACAAAAATTGATGTATCAGGACGTTCTGAACAAGCTCGCGAAACTTCCCGAAGACCAGCGTGCCGTACTGCTGCTTGTTGGCGTCGAAGACCTCTCCTATGCGGATGCCGCGAAGGTGCTCGATATTCCCGTGGGCACGGTGATGTCGCGGCTCTCTCGGGCGCGCGAAAGGCTGCGGCAGGAGATCGAAGGCACTGCGATCGATGCGCCAACCAACATTGTGTCAATACGGAGCGTGAAGAATGAGCCATCGACCGATCACGGAGGATGATCTCCACGCCTATGTGGACCGTGTCCTCGAACCGGAGCGGCAGGCAGAAGTCGCCGCTTATCTGGGTGATCATCCGGATGTCGCCAGACGCGTCGCCTCCTTCAGCGATCAGCGCGATCGGTTGCGCGCGGCGTTCGCGCCGATCGCCGAGGAACCCTTGCCGGCAGAGCTCAATCTGTCGCGCATCATCGAGCAGCGTTCGCGACGACCGTCGCCGGTTCGGTGGGCGATGGCGGCGATGCTGCTGTTGAGCATCGGTGGTCTCGGCGGCTGGTTCGTACGCGGCGCGCTGCAGGCGTCGCCGAGCGGACTGGTTGCGCTCGCGCAGGAGGCCGCCATCTCGTATAGCGTCTATGCACCGGATCGTGTCCGACCTGTCGAGGTTCGTGCGTCCGAGAGCGCTCAACTCGTGCAGTGGCTCTCCGACCGGCTGCATCGGCCGGTGAAGGTGCCGGATCTGACCACGTCGGGCTACCGGCTGATGGGAGGGCGCCTTGTCGCCAGTTCGCACGGTCCCGCCGCAATGTTCATGTATGACGATGACCACGGCAGTCGGATCGTCGTGCTGACCCGACCGATGAGCAGCGCGGACCAGAACGCGCCAATGACGCCCCAATCGCAGGGCGGTGTTGGAGGCTTCGCCTGGGCTGACGACGGCGTTGGCTACAGTCTGATCGGCCCCGCCGCTCCGGAGTCCTTGAGGCCGATTGCAAATGAGGTTCGGAGACAGGCTCGTTCGATCTGAACGCGACGGTTGTTCTGCGCCGCAATGACGATGTGGATGCAGAGGGTGCGACATAACAACCCGTCGGGCAAATCAGCAAAAGTCTGTCCAGCCCTCGCGTAAAAAACATTCTGCTTTCACCGTCGGGCAAATCAGTGATTTAACTCCGCGCGTCTCAGCGCGAATGAGGGGCGGGTCGCGATCGTCACGAACGTTGCGGTGAGATGCGGTGGACGCGGCTGTTGCGACAGACGAACGCAACATCAGCGGACGGCGAAGTCGTGTGGTCTTGGCGCCCCGACGCTGGCGCTAAGTTCGCAGAGATGATCTGTGAGTGATGGTGGCAAGAAAGCCCGGTCACCAAGGAGAGCACGAAGTAAGCCGTAAACCATCGCGCAGGGAAAGCCGGAATGCTTCGGTTGAACCTGTGGTCCTACCCCCGTGCTTTTTGTTGCACGGGACCCACGGGTGCAACCAGCACCCGGCTTTCCCTGCGCCCTCTGATATCGAGGAGGGTGGAACGAGACGCAAAGCTCGGACGCAAAGCGTCGCGAGAACGCGGACACATATCCTCACGCTGTTTGAATCAAACGTAGGATGGGTAGAGCGAAGCGAAACCCATCGCGATGAAGCAAGCGGCGTGAATGATGGGTTTCGCTCCCGCTCTACCCATCCTACGATCCTGCGACGGCGTCGTAGGGTGGGCAAAGCGAAGCGTGCCCACCATTACGAGCGGAGTGCTGATGGTGGGCACGCTGCGCTTTGCCCACCCTACGGCTGATTGACAACTGAATCGGAATTTCCCCTCGCGCCGGGCACGAGCGAGGATGTGTTAGCGGGCTATTACAATTGGCGCTGTCATCTGCACGCGCTGCACACTTTGCTTGGCGTGCCGCACAAATTCAGGAACGTCCAAGCTGACGCGCAATTCATCATTGACGCATTGCTGCTCGCGCGTGATGTGATGAGAGCTTGAGCATCGCGGCTGCTGCCAACAACGAGCAGCGAGAGAAAGAATGACTCGCTTCGACGGAGTCGTGGATTGCCTTCTTTTCGGCAGAGTTCCGGCGCTCATTTGCACCGGGTCTGAATTCAAGCTCGGTGTTACACCTCAACCCAAGATGGAACTCGAGATGCACCATCCAGACCAGACACGTCGTTCGCTTCTGAAGGTTCTTGCCACCGGCGCCTGCGTTGCGGCCACCGGGCCTGCTGCGGCGCAAGAGGATCAGCCCGGCAGCAGCGAGCGGCCGAAGAAAGGCGATCTCCTCGTTCTCTCCGAAGGAGACCGCGCCGGCCAAGTCATCAAGTCCGACGATCTCAAGCCAGGCGGCCCGCCGGTACGCGCCTGGCCGAAGGATCCCGCCACCTCGGTGGTCCGCAAAGGTTCGCGTTTGAATGAAGTGCTTGTCATCAGGCTAAATCCCGATGAACTCGATGATGACACGCGCGCGCGTTCGGCCGACGGCATCGTCGCCTATTCAGTGATCTGCGCGCATGCCGGATGTCCGATCACCGGCTGGGTGAAGGCGGCCGAAAGCGACGAGAAGGTCCTCAAGTGTTTTTGCCACAATTCCGAATATGACCCGCGGCACAGCGCGGACGTCGTGTTCGGGCCGGCAACCCGTCGTCTGGCGGCGCTTCCGCTGGCTCTCACTGACGGTTCGCTCACCGTGTCTGCGGTGTTCGTAGGAAAGGTAGGTGTTTGAGGCAAAGGATCAGGCAACGCTGTTGAATTGGAATTTTACAACCGAAGGTTGTGATCGCAAATGAAAAACAGAGCAGGGAGGTAGCATCTAATGACCAGGAAACAATGGCTTCTCACGAGTGCAGCGGCGTTCGCGTGCCTTGTCTCAACCGCCGCAGTGGCCGGCCCGATCGAGAATTACAGCCCGGTGACCTCGGCGCGTCTCGAAAATCCCGAGCCGGGCAACTGGATGCTGTATCGGCGGACCTATGACGGGCAGGGCTATAGCCCGCTCGAGCAGATCAACGCCTCGAACGTCAAGAGCCTGACCCCGGTATGGACCTTCTCCACCGGCGTGATCGAAGGCCACGAGGCGCCGCCGATCGTCAACAACGGCGTAATGTTCGTTGCAACCCCGATGGGGCAGGTGATCGCGCTCAACGCCAAGACCGGCGATGAATATTGGCGCTACAAGCGGCAGCTTCCGGAAGACCTGTTCCAGTTGCATCCGACCAGCCGCGGCGTCGGCCTGTGGCAGGACAAGCTCTATCTCGCCACGACGGATGACCATGTGGTCGCGCTCGATGCCAAGAGCGGCAAGGTGGTCTGGGATACGAAGGTGCAGGACTACAAGAAGGGCCAGTACATGACCCTGATGCCGTTGGTCGTCGACGGTAAGGTTATCGTCGGCGGTTCTGGCGGCGAGTTCGGCGTTCGCGGTTATGTCGTCGCCTACGACGCCAACAACGGCAAGGAACTGTGGCGCACCTTCACCATTCCCGCGCCCGGCGAGCCCGGCAGCGAGACGTGGAGCGGCGACGACTGGAAGACCGGCGGCGGATCGGCCTGGATGACGGGCAATTACGACGCGGATACCAAGACGGTCTATTGGGGCGTCGGCAACGCCGCACCATGGCCCGGCTCGGCGCATGCCGGCGACAATCTCTACACCAGCTCCGTGCTGGCGCTCGATCCGGACACCGGCAAGATCAAGACGCACTTCCAGTATCACCAGAACGATTCCTGGGACTGGGACGAGGTCGAGGCGCCGATCCTGGTCAACCTGGAACGGGAAGGCCGTCCGTTCAAGGCGCTCATCCATCCGGGGCGCGATGCGATCTTCTGGGTTCTGGAAGCGAAGCCCGATCGCATCAACTATGTGACCGGCTGGCCGTTCGTGTACACGAATGTCTGGAAGGGCATCGAGAAGGAGACCGGCAGGCCGATCGTCGATCCCGAGCACAAGCCGGTGCTCGGCAAGCGTGTCGAATTCTGTCCGTCGCTGTGGGGCGGCAAGGATTGGCCGTCGGCGGCCTATAGCCAGAAGACCAAGCTCGTCTACGTTCCCGCCAACGAGAACTTCTGCGGCGGCTTCTCCGGCGAGAAAACACCGCTGGTTCCCGGCCAGCTCTGGCTCGGCACCAAGCCGGAGGACATCGGTCTGACGGTGCGCCCGGGCGCCACTCACATGGGCGAGTTGCAGGCCTGGGATCCGGCCACCGGCAAGAAGGCCTGGTCGCACACCTTCCCGAAATCGCAACTGTTCGGTTCGGTGTTGGCGACCGCGGGCGATCTGGTCTTTGCCGGCGGCACCAACGATCGTAACTTCCGCGCCTTCGATGCCAAGAGCGGCGAACTGCTGTGGGAGCAGAAGACCAATTCCGGCATCATGGGCATGCCGATGTCCTATGAGGTCGACGGCACGCAATATATCGCGATCCAGTCGGGCTGGGGCGTCGATGCGCAGCGCATCCAGGATGCCTTGGCCACCCAGAATGTCGGCGTGGAGAACAACGTGCCCCAGGGCGGCGTCGTCTGGGTGTTTGCGGTCAAGAAATAGCGACGCGCAGGACAGCCAGCAAAAAAGAGCGGCGGACCGAAAGGTCCGCCGCTCTTCTTTAGGGATCAGTTGATCGATGAACTGCTTGCGTTCGGCCTTACGCCTCCAGTTGCTTGCCGATCGGCATCGCGCGGATGCGTTTTCCGGTCGCGGCGAAGATCGCGTTGATCAGCGCCGGCGCGAATGGCGGCACGCCGGGTTCACCGACGCCGCTCGGCGGCGTATCGGGGCTGGCGGGCGGCACGATGTAGACATTGGTCACGGCAGGGGATTCGTCGATCCGGATCACCGGGTAATCGTCGAAATTGCCCTGCTGCACCTTGCCGTCCTTGAAGGTGACCTCGCCGTACTTGGCGAGGCTCAGGCCCATGATCGCCGCGCCCTCGATCTGCGACTGGATGCGCTCGGGGTTGACGTAGGTGCCGCAGTCGATCGCGGTGTCGACCCGCGGCACCGTCAGCTTGCCCTTGTCGTCGACAGCCACCTCGACGATGGTCGCGATGTAGCTGACGAAGCTCCTGTGCACCGCGATGCCGAGGCCATGGCCCTTGGGCACCGAGCGTCCCCAGCCGCCCTTGTCGGCAACCAGTTCGACCACCTTGCGCAGCCGCGCGGTGTCGATCGGGTAGCTGTCATAGGGCTCGCCATAGTTCCAGGGATCCTTCACCGAGGAAAGATTGACGATCCGCGGCGAACCGATCAGCTCCAGCAGCATATCCTTCGGATCGCGGTTGGTGGCTTGGGCAATTTCGGCGACCATGGACTGCACCGCGAAGGCGCGCGGGATGTTCGACACCGACCGGAACCAGCCGATGCGGGTATGCGCGGCCGCTTCCGGGTTCTCGCACTGCAGGTTGGCGATCTCGAACGGGTTGTCGATCAATCCCATGCCGAGCTCGAACGGCGCCTGGTGGACGGTCCCGGCGGCGAACGTGGAGGCGATGGACGGGGCCACGCTGCGATGGCGCCAGGCGATCACCTTGCCACTCTTGTCGAGGCCCGCCTCGATCCGCTCGACGGACACCGTGTGCAGGAAGTCGTGGCGCACGTCGTCTTCGCGCGTCCACTGCACCTTCACGGGCACCCCGAGCTCTTTCGAGAGCAGCGCGGCCTCAAGCGCGAAGTCGCATTTCGACTTCCGCCCGAAACCGCCGCCGAGCAGCGTGACGTTGACGGTCACGTTCTCCTCGGGGATGCCGAGCGTCTTGGCGACGTCCTCGCGCGTTCCGCCCGGGCTCTGCACGGGAGCCCAGACCTCCGCCTTGTCACCTTTGACGTTGGCGACCGCGACCGGCGGCTCCATGCTGGCATGGGCGAAATGCGGCAGGTAGTACTCGCCGACGATGACCTTGTCGGCGCTCTTCAACGCCGCCTCGACATCGCCCTCCTTGCGCACGATGAGGCCTGGCTTGCGCGCGGCCGCCTCGAGCTCGGCGCGATAGGCGACCGAGTCGTATTTGGCATTGGCGCCGTCGTCCCAGGTCACCTTCAGCGCGTTGCAGCCCTTGATCGCCGCGCCGGTGTTGCGTGCGATCACGGCCACGCCGCCGAGCGGCTGGAATTTCGACGGCCACGGCCATCCCTTCACTTCCATCACCTTCTCGACGCCGGAGACCTTCAGCGCGTCGGCGGGATCGAAGGAGACGAGCTTGCCGCCGGTCACCGGCGGACGCGCTATGATCGCATATTTCATGCCGGGCAGCCGTACGTCGCCGCCATAATGAGCGGCACCGGTCGTGATGTCGTGGAGGTCGACGATGCCAATCTCGCCCTTGCCGAGATAGCGGAAGTCCTTCGGGTTCTTCAGCTTCAAGCCTTCAACGCTCGGTACCGACTCCTTTGCGGCATCGGCCGCCAATTCGCCAAAGCCGAGCTTGCGTCCGCTCGCGCTGTGGACGACTTCGTGATTGACGGCCTTTACCTCGGCTGCCGGCACGCCCCAGCGTTTTGCGGCGGCCTGCTCGAGCATGGTGCGAGCCGAGGCGCCGATCTGGCGCATCGGGATCAAATAGTGGCGCGTGCTGCGCGAGCCGTCGGTGTCCTGGTTGCCGAACTTGACCTCATCGCCATGCGCCTGCTGGACGCGGACGCGCGACCAGTCGGCTTCCAGCTCTTCGGCCACGATCAGCGGCAGGCTGGTGCGCACACCGGTTCCCATCTCGGAGCGGTGCGCGATGATCGTGACAATGCCGTCCGGCGCGATCGACACGAAGACGCGCGGGTCGACCACGACGCCGTGCGGCATCTTCCCCGCGCCGGTCTCGTAGGCAAAGCTCGGACGTATCATCACGGGCGCAGCGAGCACGAACCCGCCGGCCAGCCCCAAGGTCTTCAGGATGCTGCGGCGCGAAACGTTCTCGATCTTGATGTGCTTCTCGAAACCGCGAAGCTTGTTGGGATTGGTGAGGATATTCATGTCACACCCCCGTCGATGCGAGATGAACCGCGTTCTCGATCCGCTGGTAGCAGCCGCAGCGGCAGATGTTGCCGGACATGGCCTCGCGGATCTGGTCGTGCGACGGTTTTGGATTGTCCGTCAACAGCGCGGCGGCCTGCATGATCTGGCCGGCCTGGCAATAGCCGCATTGCGGCACGTTGACCTGGCGCCAAGCCTTCTGCACCGGGTGATCACCGGTCGGATGCAGGCCCTCGATGGTGGTGACCTCGCGTCCGGCCGCATCCGAAACCGAGGTGATGCAGGCGCGCACCGCCTGCTTATCGATGATCACGGTGCAGGAGCCGCACAGCGCCTGACCACAACCGAATTTGGTGCCGGTGAGCCCTATTTCGTCACGGATGAACCAGAGTAGCGGAAGATCGGGATCGCCATCCCAATTCTGTTCCTGACCATTAATCTTCAACTTGACCATGATCGTCCCTCGCTCTTCTTAAGCTGTTGATGTTTGCAGGCCACGAGCGAGAACATATTTCTCCCTACGCTCGCGACCACTCCTGGGTCTCGTACGGCGGGCTGGTCCTTTGGAGATGCTTAAGGGGAGCCCGTTGCACGCTCGGTAGTCCGTGTCCGGCTGCTCCTTTGCTATGTTCAAATGAAATGCGCCGCCCGCGCGCATCGGGAAAAACAAATGCTACCAGAAACCGATGCGACAGTGACTTCACAGCCCGGTGTTCTGCATTTGCCGTTTGTCAAAAGCGGGGCCGACAGTCGATGATATGAGATCGTCAGGATATTTTTGCAAACGCGGCCGGCGAAAATGCACCGCCGCCGGGCAGGCGCGGATCGGGAAAAGGCGGAATTGACCTATTCACGGAAGCAATATGAAGGATAGGCGCGTGCGGCTAAATGCTGCGGTGCGGGCGCGAATGGCGCCGCTGGCGGTCGAGCACCGCCAGCGGGAGCGCGGGCAAATCAGGCAGCCTTGTTAAGCGGCCTTGGATTTCGCCACGTGGGTCGCGATCGCATCCATCAATGCCGGCGACAGGCAGTCATAGGGCTCGAGTCCCAATTCCTTTAGCCGGCCGCGGATCGCCGGCATGTCCTCCGGCTTGGCGCCGGACTCGATCACCGACGAGACGAACGCAGCAAATCCCGGCGCCGCCGAGCCGCTTTCCTCGAACAGCTCGGGATGGATGAAGTCGAGGCCATAGAACGGATGCGCCTTGTTTTCGATCCGCCCGTACATATGCGTGCCGCAGTCCTTGCAGGCATAGCGCTGGATCACGGCCGCGGGGTCGACGACCTGCAGCTTGTCGCCATTTTCCAGGACCGTCAGGTTCTGTCTCGGCACCACCGCAACGACCGAGAACATCGCTCCTTCCGGCTTCCAGCATTTGGTGCAGCCACAGGCGTGGTTATGGGCGACGTCGCCCTTGATCGCCACTTTCACCGGTCGGTCCGTGCACTCGCAGACCAGCGTGCCGCCGGCAAAGCTGCCGGAGCCCTTCTGGACGCCGTTGTCAATCGACGGGTGGAGATGAACAGTCATGGGTCAATCCTCCTAGTGTTTGACACGTTGATTCTGGAACGGGACATCGTGATCCCGTTCCACCTTTTGCTGGAGCATAACCCTTCCGGGGAGCCGGGTCCGCTTCCGCCGACGCGGCCCTCCGGATTCGGATCACGCCCTAGTAGACGACGACCGAACGGATCGACTTGCCCTCGTGCATCAAGTCGAATCCCTTGTTGATTTCCTCGAGCTTGAGCACGTGGGTGATCATTGGATCGATCTGGATCTTTCCGTTCATGTACCAGTCGACGACTTTCGGCGTGTCGGTGCGGCCGCGCGCGCCGCCGAAGGCCGTGCCCTTCCACACCCGTCCCGTCACGAGCTGGAACGGCCGGGTGGCGATCTCCTTGCCGGATTCCGCAACGCCGATGATCACGGAGACGCCCCAGCCGCGGTGGCAGGCTTCCAGCGCCTGGCGCATCACATTGGTGTTGCCGGTGCAGTCGAAGGTGTAGTCGGCGCCGCCTTCGGTGAGTCCGACCAGGTGCTGGACGATATCGCCGCCGACTTTCGTCGGATTGACGAAATGCGTCATGCCGAAGCGGCGGCCCCAATCTTCCTTGGAGTCGTTGATGTCGACGCCGATGATCTTGTCCGCGCCGACCATCTTGGCGCCCTGGATCACATTGAGCCCGATGCCGCCGAGGCCGAACACCACGACGTTGGAGCCTGGCGTGACCTTGGCGGTGTTGACCACGGCGCCGACGCCCGTGGTCACGCCGCAGCCGACATAGCAGCTCTTGTCGAACGGGGCGTCCTCGCGGATCTTCGCCACCGCGATCTCCGGCAGCACCGTGTAGTTCGAGAAGGTCGAGCAGCCCATATAGTGGTAGATGGTCTTGCCCTTGTAGCTGAAGCGCGAGGTGCCGTCCGGCATCACGCCCTTGCCTTGGGTGGCGCGGATCGCGGTGCAGAGGTTGGTCTTCTGGCTCAGGCAGCTTTTGCACTGCCGGCACTCGGGCGTGTAGAGCGGGATCACGTGATCGCCCGGCTTCACCGAGGTCACGCCCGCACCGACCTCGCGGACGATGCCGGCGCCCTCATGGCCGAGGATGGAAGGGAAGATTCCCTCACTGTCGAAGCCGTCAAGCGTGTAGGCATCGGTATGACAGATGCCGGTCGCCTTGATCTCGACCAGGACTTCACCGGCCTTCGGGCCTTCCAGGTCGAGCTCGACGATCTCAAGCGGCTTCTTGGCTTCGAATGCGACGGCAGCGCGTGTCTTCATGTTGATCTCTCCGTAAAGCGTGTTGTCGCCCGCGCTCCGCAGCTTCAGTTCTTGCCCATGCAGGACTCTTCCGCCTGCTTATAGGCGGCGGGCTTCTCTTCATGCTTTGCGGGGCGTACGCGCCCCACCGCGTCATTCGCGCGGGCGCGCAGGTAGACATAGAGGTCGTCCATGTAGCAGGCGACGTTTGGATTGTCACCGAACGCCGGCATGACATTTTCCTGTGCGGTACTGATGTTCTTGCGGCCGCTGGCGACGACGCCGAGGAAATCGGCATAACTCATGGTCTTCAGCGAACCCGCCAGTGCCGGTGCATAGGTCGAACCCATGCCGTCCGGGCCATGGCAGACATGGCACTCCGAATGATAGCGCCGGTATCCGGAGTAGGTGTACCAATCTACCGCTCCGTCGGCTGCGACCTTGAAGGTCGGGTTACCTTCCTTGTCCAGATATTTGCCGTTCTCTTCCTTCACGGCGGTCGGATCGACCGCATCGTCGGCAAAGGCGAATCCTCCAGATACGGCGATGATCATCGCCGCAACTACAAACCAGCTTTTACGCAAGAGCATGTCCTCAAGATCAGATACAGGCAAAACCGGCGCGTGGATGGTCCACGCGCCGGAACGACGTTCGGCTCACTGCGGGAGGGAGAACACGGTGAGCGTTCCGCCGAGGGCGGTATAGTTGCTCAGCGCCGCGTAGCCGCCGACTGCGCCCAGACCGGCAGTCGGATCGGTCAGGCCGGCAGCAAGGCCGATGCCCGCCCAGCCGCCAACACCGGACAGCACGGCCACGTACTGCTTGCCACCCTGCTCATAGGTCGTGACGTTGCCGATGATGCCGGAGGGAGTCTTGAACTTGTAGAGCTCCTTTCCGGTCTTGGCGTCGACCGCCTTGAGATAGCCTTCGAGCGTGCCGTAGAACACCACGCCGCCGGCGGTCGCAAGCGCGCCTGACCAGACCGAGAACTGCTCCTTGTTCGACCAGACGATCTTTCCGGTCTTGTTGTCCCAGGCGATGAAGTTGCCCATGTGGGACTCGCCGGGAGGCGGATACATCGAGAGCGTCGCGCCGACATAGGGCTGACCCGCGGTGTAGCTCACCTTGAACGGCTCATAGTCCATGCAGACGTGGTTGGTCGGCACGTAGAACAGTTGCGTCTCCGGCGAGTAGGCTGCCGGCTGCTCGTCCTTGGTGCCGAGCGCGGCCGGGCAGATGCCCTTGACGTTGACATCCTCGCCCTGCTTGTCGGTCGAATATTGGTCGAGGACCTTCGGCCGGCCATAGGTCGGCGAGCTCTTGTTCATATCGACGCCGCTGGTCCAGTTGACCTTCGGGTCGAACTTCTCGGCGACGAGCAATTCGCCGTTGGTGCGATCGAGCGTATAACCAATGCCGTTACGATCGAAATGCGTCAACAGCTTGCGCTCCTGGCCGTTGAAGGGCTGGTCGGTCAGGATCATCTCGTTGACGCCGTCATAGTCCCATTCGTCATGAGGGGTCATCTGATAGACCCATTTGGCCGTGCCGTTATCCGGGTTGCGCGCGAAGATGGTCATTGACCATTTGTTGTCGCCGGGACGCTGCTTCGGGTTCCAGGTCGATGGATTGCCCGAGCCGTAATAAACGAGGTCGAGCGACGGATCGTAGGCTAGCCAGCCCCAGGTGCAGCCGCCGCCGACTTTCCACTGGTCGCCCTGCCAGGTCTTGAGGCTCGAGTCCTTGCCGACCGGCTTGCCGAGAGCGGTGGTCTTCTCGGGATCGACCATGATCTGGTCGTCAGGTCCTTCGGAGAAGGCACGCCAGACTTGCTTGCCGCTCTTGGTGTCGTAGGCGGTGAGGTGGCACTGCACGCCGAACTCGCCGCCGGAGATGCCGACCAGGACCTTGTCCTTCACGACCATTGGGGCGGAGGTGCCCGTCTGACCCTTGCCGGGATCGCCGTTCTTGGCGGTCCAGTCCACCTTGCCGGTCTTGGCGTCGAGCGCCACCAGCGTGGTGTCGGCCTGGTGCAGGAAGATCTTGCCGTCGCCATAGGCCAGGCCGCGATTCACCGTATCGCAGCACATGACCGGGATCACGTTCGGATCCTGCTTCGGCTCGTACCTCCAGACGATCTTGTTGTCCTGCGACAGGTCAAGCGCGTAGACCTTGTTCGGGAAGGGCGTGTGCACGTACATCATGTTGCCGATGATCAGCGGCCCGCCCTCGTGGCCACGCAGCACGCCGGTCGAAAATGTCCAGGCGACCTGCAACTTTCCGACGTTCGAGGCGTTGATTTGATTCAGCTTCGAGTAGCGCGTATTGGCATAGTCGCCCGTCGGCATAACCCAGTCCTTCGGGTTTTGCGCCATCTTGCTGAGTTCTTCATTGGCACTGGCAATACCTCCGCCTAACGCCGCCACGGCGCCGAGAGAGGTCGCGATTAGCACCTTGCGCATAGTGATTTCCTCCCAATGATGACCTTCCGCTTTCCATCGAAACGGCCCATTTTTTTGGTTCCTCCTCCTATCCCCTTCGTTGACGCGCGACTTGCCCAAGAGAGAAGGGCGGCTTGCTCAGAAGTGAAACTCGAAGAACTTTTTTGCTTGCAGTGCAGTGCGGTGGCGCGCCGGCGTGACGCCGGCCGCGGGCGCACGAGACTGATTTTCCTTGACGGCACTTGAAGTAAAGTCGAGGATTAACCCTCTAGGTTGTCAGGAGGAACGCTGCTCAGGGGTCAAAGACCGCATTAAGATTGAGGTAACGGTACTTCACGGTGACCAAAGCCTCTTGCGGCGAGCAGTCACGCTTTCATCTCGAATCGGTGGCTGGATATGCCCGATACCGTCCGTTCGCTCACTACCTCCGGATTGACGCCGAAGAAGCAGGTTCAATGTTGGACAGACGCACTGACCGATCTATGCGGCCGGTTTGATGTCGATCCGATGGACGCCTCGTCGCTCGAGGCACGGGTCAACTACACCACAGTCTCGCGGCTGAAACTCTGCCAGATCGAGGTGAGTCAGCACCGTATCGCACATGTGAACGCGCGCTCGAAACTGAGCGACCATCCCTATATCAAGATCCTGTTCCAGACCCACGGCATCTCCTATTTCGAGCAGGATGGCCGCCATTTCGAGCTCGTTCCCGGCGATTGCCTCGCCTACGACGTTTCCAGCCCACACACCATCATCAGCCCGTCGCTGACGCGGCATGAGGTCGTGATCGTGCCGAAGGCGCTGTTGCAGGAGCGCGGTTTCCGTTCGGCGCGGATGCCGGCCTGCAAGCTCTCGGCCCGCAGCGGCACCGGCCGCATCGCCTACGATTTCGTGCATGCGGCTTTTTCCGAGGCGAGTCGATTGTCGCCCTACAATGCGATGGGCGTCGCCGATTCGTTGATCGATCTGTTGCTGTTGCCGCTGCGTGAAGCCGAGACGACGTTCAATCATGGCGGTGCGGAGGCGACCTATATCCGTGCGCAGTTCTTCATCCGCGAACACCTGCGCGATCCGGATCTCTCCATCGACCAGATCTCGACCGCGCTAGGTTGCACCAAACGCTACCTGCACATGCTGTTCAGCGAGCGCGGCATGACCGTGAGCGACTATATCTGGCGTGCCCGGCTGCAGCATTGCCGCGAGGAACTGGAAGCGCAGCCCGGCAAGACGATCACGGACGTCGCATTCTCCTGGGGCTTTTCCAGCTCCTCGCATTTCAGCCGCGTGTTCCGGAAGTATTTCGGCATCGTGCCATCAGCCGTCCACCGGCAGCAGCAGGTCGGCTCCACCGCGGAATTTTCCGCAACCTCGGACTAGATCGTAAAGCGCGCTGTGGGCGGCCGGCGTGCGCTCCGCTATATATGCAAGCTTCTCTGCCGCCCTTGCCGTGCAGGCTCTGCCAAGGGAGATGAGAGATGAAATTGCGTGGTCTTGTAGTCTTGATGTTGGCCGCTGCAGTGTTTTCGGCGCCGGCCCTGGCCGCGCCGAAACGCGCCGATCCGATCAAGATGTTCGACACCGATAACGATGGCACCCTCGATCTGGCCGAGGTGAAGAAGGCGGCATCGGCGCTGTTTGCCAAACTGGACCGGGATCATGACGGCACGCTCGATGCGCGAGAACTGCGCGGCCGCTTAAGCGCCAAGGAGCTGGCGGCTGCCGATCCTGACCACGACGGAACGCTGACGCTTGATGAATATCTTGCGGTCGTGGAGCAGCGCTTCAACGCGGCGAATCCGGACAAGGATGGAACACTTGACGCCAAGGAATTGCAGTCGCCCGCCGGTCGCGCTCTGCTACAGCTATTGCGATAAGGCTTTACTAGCTGGCAGGCCCGTGCGCGCAGGCTAGAGGCCGCGGCCTGGAGCCACGCTTGTCGGGCGGAACGTTGCAATTATCGATCCGCTGCTCGTCCATCCATTTCCTGCCTAGCCGTTCCTTGCCGGTCAGCGTTGCCGGCACCTGCGTCCGCCCGGACTGAGGCCGTTTTTCGGCGGCGGCTGGCGACGCAACAGCGATCATGATGAATGGAACGAGCAAAACGCGGAACAATGTTCTCATGCGAGGCCTCAAAAAGCGCTTGCAACTAATGCGGCGTGAACGGCGGCATTGAACAGCATCGGATTTCACCTCGCCACCCGGAACCTGGGACGCGTGCTTCGGTTCTTCCGTGATACCGGCGCGCAGGGGCGCGCGCCGATTCGAGAAGGAGATGAGACATGAGCACAAGACGCATCATTTTCGCGGGTTGCTCCGTCCTGGTGTTGAGCGCCGGCGCCGCGCTGGCAGGTCCCTGCAATACCCAAGGCCAAAGCGCCAATAAGGATGCAGGTTCTGGCCCGGCATCGACCAGCAGCCAGACCACAACAGGCATGGCGAGCGACAAGGAGCATCCGCCGACCAGCACGATGAATAGGGCCACCGGAGATGTGGCCACGTCCTCGCAGGACGTGCAACGGCAGATGCAGGGCGAGCCGACGGCAGCACAACAAGCTGAAGGTAAGAAGCCCGAAGGCCAAATGGCGAGCAAGGACAACGATTGCTGAACGCGGGGCCCTTGAAAAGCGTCACGCCTCACGCTTCAACGTGCGATTGAGCGCGGAGGCGTCCGTGTGTGAGTGTGTGCCCAACTGACAGACTTGGCCCAAGAGGGAACTGGTTTGCCCAGGAGGGAACTATCGGCGCTCAACTGCGGCGCAGATGCGCTCGCTGGTCGATCTTGTCCACTTGCGCCACGCGCGAGCTAGCCATAGGTTCGACCTTGGCGTGAAACTCGCGCCAAGCCATTTGGGAGGATCGAATGAGCTGGAAGACTCCGAAGATCGTCGAAGTGCAGGTCGGCATGGAAATCAACATGTACGCCTGCGCATCGCGCAAGTAAGTGTCGAGCGCCTGCCCGGCTCGCGCAGCGATATCTGCGCAAGCCGCGGCAGGCGAATTCGTTGGGCTCACATTCGTTTGGCTCTATGTGAGACGCCCTCAAACTTCCTTCGTATCGAAAATGTAGAGATCGGCGCCGCCATCGGCAAAGTTGGCGAGGTCCGCGCCTGCGGCCTTTCCTTCCGCTGATCCCATGCCTGCCTTCAGCGCGTCGAGCGAGTCGAAATACAGCGTTGCAGCAAGGTGGACGTTGCTCTCGCCCGCTGGCGTCCTGAGCGGAGCCGTGCTGATGTCGTATTTCTTCAGTCCCGGGATATTCTTGGCCAGCGGAATGTGCACCGATGCATAATATTTGTCGAATGCCTCGGCGCTTTTCGGCGTCTTATAAAGTACCAGAACTCGTGCCATTCGGTTTATTCTCCCTGAAGCGATTGTTCTTCCGCGGGCCCTTCCCGGGTCTTGCATTGCAGCCGAAATGGTCCATGCAATCAAGCTTCCAATCGCTGCCGCTCGACTGGACGTTGTGGTAGGGGTTTTCTTGTCAGCGCTGCTGACGCTTTCGATTCGCTCTCGGGACTGGAATGTCTTTTCGCGCAACGATGCTCCGGGCGGCTGCCGTGTGCTTTTTCACACTGCTTGCTGCCGTCGTCGCGCGTGCCGAGGAAATCGATACCGAGCATCTGTTCGGCTTCCTGATCGGCACCGACATCGGGCATGTCGGCGAGCGCGAATTCCAGACCGAGACCACGGGACGCTTTTCCAGGAATGGCGGCGGCTATCGTGCGGTTGCCCAGGAGTTCGAAGTGGAATTCGTGCCGGCCCGCGACATCCGCATCGAGCTCGGCGGTGCCTTTGTGGCGCACCAGATCTACGGCATTCCCGGCCTTGAAGATCGGCGCCAATTGACCTGGCAGGGTCTCTCGTTGGACGTCCGTTACCGATTTCTCGACCGTGAGACGGCGCCGTTCGGCCTGACCTTCGCAGTGGAAAGCCA
This sequence comes from Bradyrhizobium sp. LeoA1Lang, assembly GCF_055413685.1. Taxonomy (NCBI): domain Bacteria; kingdom Pseudomonadati; phylum Pseudomonadota; class Alphaproteobacteria; order Hyphomicrobiales; family Nitrobacteraceae; genus Bradyrhizobium; species Bradyrhizobium sp. LeoA1Lang. Next base: position 30,850 of record NZ_JBVAPG010000010.1, read on the forward strand.
CTCTGACCGGATCGACGAGACCACGGCCGATCGCATCCGCAATTTCGGCACTGAATTGCGGTTGGCCTTCGATCGCGAGTTGGTACCGAACTTCCTGATCGCGGCACTCAATTTCATCTACCAGCCTGAATGGACGCGTTTTCTTGCCTCGCGCGCCGCGGAGCAGGAGGCGACAGTGGGCGCGGCCGTCGGCCTGATGGCGCAGATCAAGCCCGGCGTTTTCGTTGGCGGCGAGGCGCGCTATTTCCGCCGCTATGATGGGATCGGGCTGAACGAGTTCGAGGGGCAGGCCCTGTTCATCGGTCCGGTCGCCTATCTCCAGCTCTCGGAGCGTTCGCGGCTGACCGCGGCCTGGAGCGTGCAGGCCTGGGGCCGTCCGTCCGGATCGGCTGCGGCGCTCGATCTGGTCAATTTCGAGCGTCATCAGGCCCGGCTTGTATTTGGCATGAATTTCTAGGAATCTCCGGCGGTGGTTCTGGCTTTCACCGTGAGGCGAAACCTGGCCTTGCCGCCGACGTAGCTCGTAGTGCTATTGCTTTACCCGAGCACCAGGGATTTGAGGCATGAATCCGATTGATCTCATCGTGACCGTCTGTGCCGTGCTGTCGCCCGCCACCTGCGAGGAGACCCATCTCGTGTTCTCCTTCAACGGTTCGCCGCAGCAATGCGCGATGGCAGCGCCGCCCTATATTGCGCAATGGGTCGGCGAGCATCCGAAATGGACTGCCGTCAAATGGCGCTGCGAATATCCGCACAGCCATGATCGAGCGGAGAAGGGGGCGGCCCCGATCGCGGGCTGACCCTATTTGTTGCAGTCCTTCAGATCCTTGTCAGAGATCGAGAACACCGCGTCGGCCTTGATCTCGATGTCGCGGACGAAGCACTGCCTGGCGCCGGCATAACTCACCTTGGCGTCGTAACGTCCGGGCTCGACGCCGACGATGCGCAGCCGTTCGTCGTGGTCGACCTCCTTGTCCTTGTCATTCAAGGTCTGGTTGGGACCCCAATCGTTCTTGCCGGCCGGCGAAAGCTGGAAGCCGGAGATGGTCGACGTCGTGAGATTCCAGAACCTGATGCCTTTACCTTTGCCCTGCGCGCTGAGTTCGCTGGGCAGTGCGACCAGCAGAATGGCGACAGCAATCAATCGGCGCGGCATCGTGACCTCCCAAGTTTTTCTCAATATGAAGACCACGTCTCATATCTTTGCAAGCCGCCGCCGCACCAGGTCGGCCTTGATGTGGTTGATCTCGGCAGCGCTCCGTCCCGCGCGCGGTGTCGGGATCGGCACTTCCTGCAGAATCCTGGCCGGCCGTGCCGACAGCAGGAACAGCCGGTCGCCAAGGTAAACGGCATCGTCGAGATTATGCGTCACCAGCAGCGTTATCATCACACGGCTTTCCACCAGCGTTGCGATCTGCTCGCGCAGGTGGGCGGCGAGGGCGTCGTCGAGCGAAGCCAGGGGCTCGTCGAGAACGAGGAAATCCGGCTCGATCGCGAAGGCCCGCGCGAGCGCGACGCGGCGCGCAAGGCCAAGCGAGAGCTCGCCGGGGAAATGGCTGCGATGCTCTGTCAATTCCAGGACGGAGAAGAGTTCTGAGAGCCGCTTCTCGTCAATGTGTGGCGCGGCAAGCCGGATATTGTCCTCGACCGATCGCCACGGCAGAAGCCGCGGCTCCTGGAATACCATCCCGAGCCTTGCTGTGGCCGGCCGCGAGACCTTTCCCTGATAATCGTGGTCGAGGCCAGTCAGGATCTTGAGCATAGTGCTCTTGCCGCATCCGGAAGGGCCGACGAACACGCCGACTTCGCCGGCCGGAAGCGAGAACTTGATGCCGGCGAGCACGTGGTGCCGCTCGCCCGCCGCATTCTCGAAATGCTTACCGGTGATATCGACCTCAAGCTGCACGGGGCCGCCACCGGGATGAGCGTACTTCGAATGGTTGCACCAGCACCGTCTCGATCACCAGCACGACCGCGGCAAAGGTCAGCGAATAGGCGAGCAGGAGCGGAATGTCGAACAATTGGAAGGCGACGCCGATCTCGAAGCCGACGCCGTTCGGACGTCCGAGATATTCCGCAACCAGCACGATCTTCCATACCAGCGAGAGCCCCGATCGCGCGGCGGCTGCGATATAGGGGCTAAGCTGCGGCAGGATCACATGCCGGAACGCTCTCCCGCGCGGGATCGCGAACACGCTTGCCATCTCGTCCAGCGAGCGGTCCAGCGCCCGCGCGCCCTCGCGCAGCGTGACGACCGCGGTCGGCAGCTTGTTGACGGCGATGGCCGCGATCGCGGCGACCTCGGTGAGCCCCGCCCAGATATAGGCGAGCACGATGACGACGAGCGCGGGCAGATTGAGCAGCAGGATCAGCCAAGGATCGCCGATCCGGTCGGCGAGCTTGACCCGGCCCATCAGGTAGCCGATGGCGGCGCCCAGCGCCATCGCGAGCGTGAAGGACAGTGCCACCCGCGCCAGGGTCACGCCGAGATTGATGAACAGCGCGCCGGATGCTGCTTCTCTCAGCATCACCGCCAGCACTGCCGGCGGCGCCGGCAGCTTCACGTCACCGATCAGGAGCGCCGCAATCCACCACGTCGCAAGGAACAGGAGGAAGGACAGAAGGCGCACCACGGCTCAATCTCCTGATATCGCGTGATAGAACGTGCCGGGATCAAGCTCCGTTGCCGATCCCACCAGTTCGCGGCCGCCGATCTTGGCGAGCACCCGGTGGAGCACCTGTGCGTCGGCCTCTTCGTCCGCGATCGGGCGGCGTGGAATTCCTTCACGATAGCGGTCGCGATAGGCATGCAGCGTTGCAGCGTCCGCCGCGCCGGTCAACGGCGCGATCCTCTCCCATTCGTCGTCGGACTTCGTAAGGATCTCCTTGGCCGCGCGGGTCATCGTGATGAAGCGCTCGACCGCGTCGCGGTTCGCATTGGCCCAGCCTTCGTCGAAGACATAGCCGACCATCGCGATGCGGCCCTTGGCGCCGAGTTTCGGCAGGATATCCTCGATGCCGGCAAGGCGGCGAAAGCCCTTGGCTTCCAGCGCGGCGCAGAAATTCCAGTAATTGACGACGGCGTCGACCTCACCGCCTACGGCCTTGGCCGCGAGCAGCGGCGGCGCGCCATAGACGATGGTCGCCGCCGACTTCAGGTCGAGGCCTTCCTGCTTCAAGGATGCCTGCAGCAGGAGCCAGCTCTTGTCGATCGGCCCGCCGGCAACGGCGAGCTTGCGACCCCGGAGATCGGTGAGCGAACGGATCGGCGATGAGGTCGGCACCATCACCGCGCCGAGCGCACTCGAATAGGGATAGAAAGCGAGCTTGGCGCCGAGCATGCGCTCGCGCGACACCCACAGCCAGTCGGAGACCATGACGTCGGCATTGCCGGCGCGGAGCGCGATCTTGCCCGCCTCGGGGCTTGCGAGCTCGGTGGCCTCGATCGTGAGATTGGCCTTCTTGTCGAGGCCGTGCGCGCGGATGACCGCCAGTTCCCAGGCAAAGGTGCCGGTTTTCTGCACTGCAACGCGGATCGTGTCTGCGCCGAAGCAGGCGGCGAGCGGCGTCACCGCAAGAACCGCGGCAACCAGCAGCGTGCGAATGATGGCACTCATTTTGTTGAGCCGTTTCCTCGAACGTGTTCTTTTCTATCGCGTAGTCATAGCATAGCTTGCGCCATTGAAAGCGGGAGGATGGCTATGACGCGTGCGGGACCGGTACGACCTATTGTCGCCGCTTTGATCGTATTCGCGGCAACCGCGGCGATCGCGCGCGGCGAGGAGGTCAACGATTATCCGACGGCCGCCCGCGCGGAATACGTGTTCGGCTGCCTGAAGGCGAATGGTGAGACACGGCACGCCATCGAGCAATGCTCGTGCTCGATCGACGTGGTCGCGTCGCTGATACCCTATGACCGCTATGTCACCGCCGAGACGGTGCTGAGCCTGTCCCAGGTGAGGGGCGACATGGGTTCGCCGTTCCGCACGTCCGAACAGGCGACCAATGCCCTCAACGATCTCCGCCGCGCCCAGGCCGAAGCAGAAGTCAGGTGCTTCTGAGAAGAGCGTTTTCGAGCGAAGCATGCCCTCGGACTTGATCCGTGGGTGGGTACCGGTTCGCGTAAAGAAGACGCGTCAAAACAAAAATCCAGGCGCCGGCCGTTCAACTATCCGAATCGATCTTCCATTCGTGCTCGAACACGTGGCCGTCGGTGTCCTTGGCCTCGGCGCGGAAACGCTTGGCGCCATTCGAGACATAGGTGAAGCGGATATTGGGATCCTCGGAGATCGAGATTCCGCCTTCCATCTTCAGCACCAGGCTGTCGTCCTGCCAGAGCTGCAGCCGGTCGACATAGAAGGCGGGAATATAGAGCTGGGTCACCTGGTCCATCTGCAGGCCGGAATTGTTGGGATGGCCGATCATGACCTGCGCCTCCCGAGCTCCGCTCGTGGAACCTTCACCAGGTTTCGAAAGCTGCCGGTATCGTATCTGGCCGAGCCTGGCCTTGGCCTCCTCGGCGTTCTTCAGTGCAGGCGCAGCGCAGCCACCCGACGCCTTCACGTAAGTCTTCACCATATAAAGCTTGCCGTCGGTGAGTTCGGCCACGGCATGGACGTCGGTGTAGTTGTTGATGCGCACGCGGGTCGAGATTTCCGTGACGTTGGCGTCCGGCCCAAGCTCGAACTTGGCCGCCATTGGCGCCGGATTCTGGTCGATGACGAGGGTGATCGCCCGCACGCGGCGGGTGTCGTCGGGCGCGAGCTTGCTGCGCAGCGTCACCGGCACGATTGCGGCATCTTCCGCACGGGCCGGCATCTCGATCGCGATCACGTTGCTGCCGTCGCTCATCGGGCGATTGTAGAAGATGTCCTGGACCAGGCCCGGCCAGGGATCATAGGCCTCGGCGCTCACCGCGGGCGCAAGGCGTGCGCCAAACGCGATGCTGCTGAGCAGGCCGGCGACGCAGAGCAGACGGAAAGGTGCTCCGAACATGGTCGTTCTCCCCGCGGCGACGATGGAAGCAACGCCTCCACTATACGGCCTCGCCAAACCTATTCCCACTCCAATTGCGAAAATGCTGCAGTTGCGTTGCGGGCGTTGTAGTCGTCGAACAGTTTCCAGCGCGGCCGCTCCGATGCCGCGGCGGTTTCGGCGGCAGCGGTGATCGGCTTGCCCTTGGCGATCAGCGCGCGCACGTCGGCTGCCAGCGTCTCGAGGTAGCGACGTTCATCGGCCAGCCCCGCGGGCCATTCGCTCACAGGCCCGTGACCGGGAACCACGCGCTGCGCGGGCAGGGCGGCAAGCTCGCCGAGGATGGCGAGCCAGCCCTTGATGCTGCCGTCCACGACCGGGATGTGCGTGACGAATACGACGTCGCCGGCGAACAAGGTCCGGGTCTTCTCATCGAACACGGTGAGATCGTTATCGCTATGCGCAGTCGGCCATGCTCGCAGCGTGAGCGATCGTCCACCGAGATCGAGGGCGAGGCTGCCGTCGACCAGTATCGTTGGCGGCACGATGCGCACGTCATCCATCAGTTCCGCGCCCATCGTCCGGCGGAAGGCGTCGAGATAGAACTGGCCTCGTGCGGTCAGCGCGTCGGGAAGCTTCTTGTGGCCTACGAAAACTGTTCCATCACCCGCAAACGCGGCGTCGCCGAAGGCATGATCGGGATGGGCGTGGGTGTTGATGACATAGCGGATCGGCTTGTCGCTGCGGGCGCGGATGGCGGCCAATAGGCGCCGTCCCTCGCGGACGCTGCCGCCGGTATCGATCACGGCAACGGCGCTGTCGCCGACGACAAATCCGATGTTGGCAATGGCGCCATCATTCTCGCCGGTCATCAGGGCGATCTCGCCGATATGCACGAATATTCCGGGCGCGACTTCGCTCACAGGCAATTCTTGTTCCTGCGCCCGCGCTAGGGTCGATAGGCAGACTGCAGCGATGAGCGTGATCAGCGAGACGATACGAGCCATGTTTCCGCCCAAGTCCATGCGCGAAGCGGCATCGGCCGTTTCGCATTCACATCGCGCCTGTTTGCGCTGCAGCACGCCGGGCGAGATCATCACGAAGCTGTTGCACGCCGTGACGTGCCGGGCAATCTATGGCTACAGCATGATCCGGAAAAGTGGACACCGGTTTTCCGAAAAAGATCATGCTCAAACAAAGAGCTAGAGCGGGATGACGATTCGAAGAAAAGTCATCACGCTCTAGCCCCAAGCAAGAAAGAGGAGGAAACGCGATGGCGGGTGCCGGACGATATCGCCGCTGGTTGCCGGCGCTGCTTGCGATTGCCGCGATGGCGATCGGGCATGGTGCCGCTCGCGCGCAGACCAACGAAAGCGGCGATCTCTCGATCGAATTGATCGATCCCAAGGTCCTGCGCGTCTGTGCCGACCCGCGGAATCTGCCGTTCTCCAACGACAAGGGCGAAGGCTTTGAGAACAAGCTCGCCGAACTCTTTGCCCAGAAGCTGCAAAAGAAGCTTGAGTTCACCTATTTTCCGCAGGCGACCGGCTTCGTGCGCATGACGCTCGGCTCGCACCGCTGCGACGTCATCATGGGCTTTCCCCAGGGCGACGAGCTGGCCCAGGGCACCAATCCTTATTATCGCACGGCCTACGCATTGATCGCGAAGCAAGGCAGCGGCCTCGACGATGTGACTACGCTCGAGGACGAGCGGCTGAAGGGCAAGCATATCGGCGTGGTCGCCGGTACACCGCCCGGCACCAATATGGCCGCGGCCGGCCTGATGGCGAGTGCAAAACCCTATCCATTGATGATCGACACGCGCATCGATTCCTCGGCGGAGGCGATGATCAGTGATCTTGCCAAGGGCGAGATCGATGCCGGCGTGCTGTGGGGGCCCATGGCCGGCTTCTATGCCAAAAAAGCCAATCCGCCGCTGCACGTCACGCCGCTGGTGAAGGAAACGACGGGCCCGAAGCTCGTCTATCGCATCGGCATGGGCGTGCGCCCGGCGGACCAGAACTGGAAACGGCAGCTCAATCGCCTGATCCAGGAGAATCAGGGCGAGATCAACAAGATCCTGCTCGACTTCGGCGTGCCGCTTCTGGACGAGAACGACCGACCAATCGGCCCGGACACGGCGGCGAAATCGCCATGAGGCGCTGGCTCACGAGCCTGGTCGTTGTCGCAGCGTCGCTCGCCGTAGCGGCCCATGCGCAGCAGGAGGTCCCCGAGCCGCAAGAATACCGCACCGAGAATTACCGCGCGCTGGTGCCGGCAACGCTTGCCGGCGCCCGCGTGCTCTCGACCGCGGAAGCCGAGGCGATCTGGCGCGACAAGACCGGCGCCTTCGTCGACGTGCTGCCGCGTCCACCTAAGCCCGCCAACCTGCCGGAAGGCACGGTGTGGCGCGACAAGCCGCGACACAACATCCCCGGCAGCATCTGGCTGCCCGACACCGGCTATGGAAAAATCGCCGATGTCACTGAAGACTATCTTCGCCGCGGCCTTGAGCGTGCCTCTGATGGCAACAAGGCGGCGCTGCTCGTGATCTATTGTCAGGAAAATTGCTGGATGTCGTGGAACGCAGCCAAGCGCGCGCTGACCTACGGCTATTCCAACATCGCCTGGTATCCCCTGGGGTCCGATGGATGGGAGCACGCAGGCTTACCACTCGTCGAAGCCAAGCCGGAGCCGCGGACGGGTGAAGAGAAATAAGCCCTGCGACTACTTCACTCAGACGAAGCTGAACCTCGGCCGCGGGGGCCGAGGTTCAGTGTGATCACATTATTGCTTCTTCAGATCGGTGATGGTCTTGGTGCTGCCGCCTTCGGAGGCGGAGAAGTTCACCTTGTCGCCGGCGTGGAAGGGTTCAAGCTTGTTGGTGTCAGTCACCTTGAACTCCTGGATTGCGCCGCTGCCTGCGCCGACCGTGCCACTCTGCGTTTGCTGGATCGAGATGGTGCCATTCAGCCGGTCGATCTTGGTGATGGTTCCCGTCATGTTTTGTTGAGCCGAAGCCGCGGTTGCAAAGATTCCGAGGGCCGTCGCGCCCACCAAGATGATCGTCGTTGTTCTCATCAAAACTCTCCGGATTTCGAGATGGCTTGAGCGACAAGACGCTGGAATCACGTTTGGTTCCGGAATCAAGTCGGCGGAACCGGACATAAAGGTGAGCTATACTGACCTTTTTGCGCCGGAACCGGCGGCGCTACTCCATCTCTTGCTGGATCGTGCGGCCAAGCGCGAACAGGCGCTGGTCGATCGTTGTCGGTACTTCGCAGACAAATCTGACCACACGTTGGCGGTCCTCGAAGATCCGAGTTTCCCACAGGAGGGTGTTGCTGAGTTCGTCGACCTTGGCCTGATCGGGCGAGGACGCGTTCTGCAGCGCTTGCAGCGCGAGCGTGTCGGCGCGAATCTTCTCGGCGGCCTCGCGTTGCTTGCGCGTCACTCGCTCGATGCCGCTCATGACCGAGGAACGCTGAGCATTAAGCGAATCGAACAAGCCGGCGAACAGCAGCTTTCCGGCGGTGGTCTTGTCGGCCGCGGAAGCCGCGAGGAAATCCGTGATCGCTTTTTGGGCGTCATCAAGCGGCGTGCGCCGCGCCGCTAATTTCTCCACCAGTGCGCTGATCTTGGGGTCTTCCTTCCATTTGTCCTGGATGTCGTCGAGCGGCGGTCCCGCCCACACCGCCGCGAGCGAAATCTCCGGCACCTTGGCCTGCGCGCAGGGCCAGTTCGGATAGCGCGGATCGGCGGCGCGACCGACCCCGGTCGATGCCGCGATGACAAGCAATGCTCCGATCGCAATCCGCCCGATCATGTCTCCCCTCCGGCAGGCCCACGCCGCGCCAATCCGCGCGAGGGATCGTAGGCCAGGATCGCGCCGATCATGAAGACCGCCGTGCAGCCGACGACGACGAAAAACGAAATCCAGTTGATCTGGCCATACAGCGCGAAGCGGATCAATTCGACCGCGTGGGTGAATGGATTGAACTGGCAGACATAGTAAAGCATCGGGCTGCCCTCCTGCACCCGCCACAGCGGATAGAGCGCGGATGAGGCAAAGAACATCGGAAAGATCACGAAGTTCATGACGCCGGCAAAATTCTCGAGCTGCTTGATCCCTGAGGAGATCAGCATGCCGAGCGACCCCAACATCAGCCCTGACAGCACCAGCGCCGGCAGCGCGGTGAGATAGCCGATCGGCGGCGGCGTGATGTCCCAGAGCCATGCGATGACGAGGAAGGCATAGACCTGCAACAGCGAGACCGCGGTGCCCGCCAGCAGTTTGCAAAACAGCAGGTAGCCGCGCGGCAGCGGGCTCACCAACAGCGTGCGCATATTGCCCATCTCGCGGTCATAGACCATCGAGAGCGAGGATTGCATGCCGTTGAAAAGCTGGATCATCGCCATCAGTCCCGGCGCGATATAGACCTCGTAGAGGATGTAGGTCTCGTAGGGTGGGATGATCGAGATGCCGAGCACCTGGCGGAAGCCGGCAGCGAAGATGAACAGCCACACCAGCGGCCTGACCAGTGCCGAGACGAAGCGTTCGCGCTGATGCAGGAAGCGCAGCGCCTCGCGCCATACGATGCCGTTGAGGCAGGTGATGTATTCGCCGAAGGAAAAGCCGCGTCGCGACGGCGTGACGGTGGTGGAGCTCATGATGCCTCGCTCCCGGCTTTGCCCACGGCCCCGGTCAGGCGCATGAAGGCGGTGTTGATGTCCTGCGCGCCGGTGTCCGCGATTACGCGCGAGACCTGGCCGCGCGCCAGCACCTTGCCCTGATGCAGCACCACGAGGTCATCGCTTGCCGTGATCTCGTCGAACAAATGCGTGGCCCAGAGCACGCCGATGCCTTGTTCGGCGACGAGCTGCCGGACGTGGTTAAGGATATCTGAACGCGCCTTGACGTCGAGGCCGACCGTCGCCTCGTCCAGCAGCAACAGGCGCGGCCGGTGCAGCAGCGCACGCGCGATCTCCAGCCGGCGCATCTGGCCGCCGGAGAGGTCGCGCACCTTGCTGCCGGCGCGGTCGGAAAGCGCGATGCGCGCCAGCACCTCGCCGCTGCGCAGCCGCGCCTCGCGCCGGCCGATGCCGTGCAGGGCGGCGTGATAGAGCAGGTTCTGCGTCACCGAGAGATCGAGGTCGAGCGTGCGCGGCTGGAACACGACACCGAGCAGCCGCAGCGCCTCGCCCGGCGCGCGGGTGATATCGTGGCCGAAAATGCCGATGCGACCAGCCTGGATGCCGAACAATCGCGTGATCAGCGAGAATAGCGTGCTCTTGCCGGCGCCGTTCAGGCCGAGCAGCGCCGTAAAGCTCGCCGGCGCGACGTCAAAACTCACATCGATCAACGCACGGCGTGCGCCATAGGAATGGCTGACGCTTTCGATCGACAAGGCGGCCACGCCGGCGGGATCATGGCGCATCAAGATGTCAGGCGATGGTTTGTCAGCGATGGGTTTTTGGGTTGCTGTCATTGCGGTGCAATCGTAACGCCCCAGGGAAGTTCGCCAACCTGGATGGTCTTGATCACTTTTTGCGCGGCGACGTCGATGACGGAGACATCGTTGGACACGCCATTGGTCACCAGCAGGTATTTCTCGTCCGGCGTGAACGCCATGTGCCAGACGCGCTGCCCGACCAGGAGATATTTGGTCACCTTGTGATTGACGGCGTCGACTACCGCGACGCGGTTGGCGGGGCCGAGTGCGACGAAGGCGGTCTTGTCATCCTTGGTCATGCCGATGCCGACCGGCTGGATCGCCTCGCTGCGCAGGCCGGGAATGCTGAAGGTGACCTTGCCGGTCACGACGTGCTTGACGGGATCGATGATCGACACCGTGCCGCCGATCTCGGAGGATACCCACAACTCGGAGCCGTCATGCTTGAACTCGGCGAAGCGCGGCCGGGCGTCGACCAGCACGTTGGCCACGATCTGGCGCGTCGACGTGTCGATGAAATGCGCCATGTTGGTGGTCTCGGAGGTGTTGATCAGGGTCTTGCCGTCCGGGCTGATCGTCATGCCCTCCGGCTCGACGCCGACCTGGACGTCGCCGATGCGGGCGCGTTTTTCGAGATCGATCACGGTCACCGTGTTGTCGTTCTCGTTGGCAACGTACATGATCTTGCCCGCGGCATCCTGGGTGAACAGTTCCGGATCGGGCCCGGAGGGCATGGTGTCCACCACCTCCTGCTTCTTGGCATCGATCACCTGGATGGTGTCGTCGTCGCCGACCGCGACCATCACGAACTTGCCGTCGCGGCTGAACTCGATGCCGCGCGGCCGCTGGCCGACCTTGATGGTTTTTGTCACCGTCCAACTATCGGTGTCGATCACGGAGACTGTGTTGCCCTTCTCGTTCGAGACATAAGCCATGAAGGCGGAAGCGGGGGCGGCGGCCGCGAGCCAAAGGACCGTTCCGGAAAACAGACAGCGGCGCCACATGCGCGATCTCTCCCTCATTGCAGCTTGCATTTTGTCTCGGGGCGGTCGACGCCGAGCGTGTCGAGCTCGGAGACCTGGTGCAGGAAGCCTTCCTGCGGCGACACCGAGACGACCATGCGCCCGTCGACCAGAAGAATCGGCTGGCGAAGCTGCAGGTTCCAGTCTCGCAGCGTCAGCCGCGTGCCCTTGAACGCCGCCACCGAGAAATCCGGTCCCTTGAGGAAAGCAAAGAGCTTCTTCGGGTCACCGGAGTTCGTGCGCGAGGCGGCTTCGCCGATCATGCGCGCGGCGGTCCAGGCCTGCATGTCGAGTGCGGTCATCCGCCGCGAATTCAGCTTCATGAAGCGGTTCTGGATCTGGACCGCGCCCCATTGATCCTGCGCTGCGTCCCAGCTCGTCGGTACGAGCCCGGCCGAGCCCGCAACCGGCCGCGGGTCCCAGGTGCGGTAAGGCAGATAGGACGCGAAGACCTCGCTTTCATCAGCGGCAACCAGCACGTCATAGGCCGGGATCTGCTGAGTGAAGACCGGCATTTGCCGCTGGATGAGCGTCACGCCGCTGTCGGTGCGGCGGGCGCCGCCGGTGTCTTCGAAAGTCTTCTCCTGCACGACCTTGGCGCCGAATCGCGTCGCGGCGCGTCGCAGGGCATCGGCATAGAGCTTGTCCTTGTCATGTGAGCCGACCACCAGGAACCAGCGCTTCCATTGCTTCCACACCAGATATTGCGCCAGCGCATCCGCCAGCATCGAACGCGTCGGCGCGACGTGGATCACGTTGGCGCGGCAGTCCTGCTCGCGCAACCGGTCGTCGATCGCGCCGGCGTTCAACAGCACCGTACCGCGATCGCGCAACGCATCCGCCGCCTGCAGCAGCACATCCGGTGGAAGATCGGCGATGATGAAGCCATTGCGATCGGCAAGCGCAGTCGCGGCCTTCGCCACGTCCTCGCCTTCCTTGAGACGGACCTCTTCCAGGTTAAAGCGCTGGTTGAGGAATTTTCCCGTGGTGTTGTTGTCCTCGACCGCAAGCCGTACACCGGCGATGCCGTCATTCTCGGCGGGCTGCTCGACCAGCGACAGCCTCTGCTGAACGCCGGCGCGGCCGAGATAGCCGATGCCGATCTCGATCGGCTCGGCGGCACGCACGGGCGTCGCCATCGCGATCAGACCGATTGCGGCGACCAGCCATCGGACCATGTTTCCTCCCGACGCCTCCTCGCCTTGACCGGCGATGGAGCTGCTCTTGGATTGCAAGATGACTGAATTGTCCTGGCTTGCAACCCCGCATTTTGTCGTTGCGACGCTCTCGATTCCGCCCGATCACGATCATGAGAGCGCGGTTTTCCGTCGCGGCAATGATGTCGAATGCCGGCGTACCCGCAAGCGCAATGGAAATGGTTCAGGCCGTCAGCCGTGCGGCGTGCCAGCGCAAGTGATCGCCCATGAAGGTAGAGATGAAATAATAACTATGGTCGTAGCCTTCCTGGCGTCGGAGCAGGAGTGGGATCTGCGCCTGCGCGCAGGCCTGTTGCAGTAGTTCCGGGCGAAGCTGTTCAGCCAGGAACGAGTCGGCATCGCCAACGTCCACCAGCAGGTCGGAAAACCGCGCGCCGTCCTCGATCAGCGCCACTGTATCGTGCTTGCGCCATGCGTTTCTGTCGTCGCCGAGATAGCCGCCGAGGGCCTTGATGCCCCAGGGCACCTGTGACGGCGCCACGATCGGCGCAAAAGCGCTCGCGGCGCGATAGCGGTTGGGATGGCGCAGCGCCACCGTCAGCGCACCGTGACCGCCCATGGAATGGCCCATGATCGACTGCCGCACGGGATCGATCGGGAAATTCGCGGCGACGAGCTGCGGCAATTCCTGGGTCACATAGCTCCACATCCGGTAGTTCTCGGCAAACGGCTCCTGCGTGGCGTCGACATAGAAGCCGGCGCCAAGCCCGAAGTCGTAGGCGCCGGCAGGATCGCCGGGCACGCCCTCGCCGCGCGGGCTGGTGTCGGGCGCGACGAAGATCAGGCCGAGATCGGCGCAGGTGTCGCGGTATTCGCCTTTCTCGGTAACATTGGCATGGGTGCAAGTCAGGCCGGAGAGATAGTACACGACCGGCAGCTTCGCGCCCGCCGGATGCGGGGGAACATAGACCGAAAAGGTCATGTCGGTCTTGGTTTCGCGGCTGGCATGCTTGTACACGCCCTGGATGCCGCCATGGGATTTGTTGGTTGAAACGGTTTGAATCGTCATCTCTTGAACTCCGGCGCTGTGCTTTGTTGGCGCATGATCTTTTCGGAAAACCGCTGCCTACATGTCCGGATCATGCGTGCGCGATCTTCAGGCGACGCCGCTCTCGATCGCCAACCGCACCAGTTCGGCCGAGGTGCGCACACCAAGTTTCTGGCGCATGATCGAGGAGGTGTTGGCGACGGTCTTGTAGGAAGAATGAACCAGCCAGGCGATCTCGGAGAGCGTCTTGCCGGCGCTGAGCAGGCGCAGGATCTCCATCTCGCGCGGATTGAGCTTCGACAGCGGGTTCTGGGCCGCAGCGGGGCCGGCAAAGGCGACACGGCGCGCGATCGCGGGCGGCAGATAGACGCCGCCATTGCCGACTTCGCGGATCGCCTCGACGAGATCGTTGGGATCACCGGTCTTCGCCACATAACCCTTGGCGCCGATCTCGATAGCGCGGGCGGCGAACACGGGATCGTCGTTCATGCTGAACATGATGATGCGTGCCGAATCGTCCCGCGCCAGCATCCGCCGTGCCAGTTCGAAGCCGGAAACGGTCGGCAAGTTGATGTCGACCACGGAGATATCGGGACGTTCGGCGACAAAGACGCGTTCGCCGCTTTCGGCGTCGCATGCTTCAAGCAATTCGATCTCCGGTTCGTCGGCGAACACGGTGCGGCAGCCGGAAGCGACGATCGGATGGTCGTCAACGATCAGCACGCGCATACTTGAAGTCCCGGATAGCTGCGTCAGTCCGTTGCTGCACCGCATCAGAATACACGAGCGCGGCTCGCCCGCGGGCTCGCTCATGCATCTCCAGCGCGATTGCTGCACCCTTCGATTAGACAGACGCGGTATTTGTCTGTCAACGCTCCTCTTGATTGAGGAACCGAACGCGGATGATCGTGGGCAAAGGCGATGTGGCAGAAACTTTCCTTGCGCGGCCGGATCAACCTGCTGCTGGCGCTCGTTCTCGCGCTCGGTCTCGCCATCAACATCGCCCGACTTGTCGTCGAGGCCGGGCCCCGGGTCCGGGCCGAAGACCAGAGCGTCATTCGCCTGGCGCAGGAATTCGTCACCACGATCGTTGCCGGGCTGAACGAGGCGCCGGATCCTGACGCCCGCCTCGACCAGATCGTTCGAGATCTGAGCCGGCTGCGTCACGTCAGCATCGCGCGGCAGGATGGCGCGACCGTAAAGTCCGGGCAGGACGCGGCGATCGACAGCCGCGAGGAAGCGCGATCGCCGCCGGCCTGGTTCGTCGCGCTCGTCCATCCGGAGACAACTTCCGTTAGTGTGCCGATCTCGATCCGCGGCAAATCGGAATCGCTCGTGATCACCTCGCATCCGAATGACGAGATGGCGGAAATCTGGGACGGCATCATCACCCAGCTCGCGGTCGGTTCCGCGATTGTCGTCGCGCTCTTCCTGATCATCAGGAGCGTTGTCGGCCGCGCGCTGGCGCCGCTCGAGTCGCTCTCGCAAGCCATGGCGAAGATCGAGGCCGGACAATACGATGTTCGGGTGACGGCGGGCGGCGCGCCGGAGCTGGCTGCGATCTGTGGCCAGCTCAACCACCTCGCGGCCACGCTCGGCGAGGCGATCGAGGACAAGCGGCAGCTCGCCGAACGCGCGTTTTCGCTGCAGGACCGGGAGCGCAAGGAGATCGCGCGCGAACTGCACGACGAGCTCGGCCCGCATTTGTTCGCATTACGGGCTCATGCGAGTGCGTTGATGCGGCTACCTGATGCACGCGAGGCAAGTCCGGACCAGGTGCGGAAGCACGGCGGGGCGATGCTGGAGCAGGTCAATGCACTGCAGCAGTTCACCCGCCGGTTACTGGAGAAGCTACGGCCGGTCGGACTCGCCGAGCTCGGACTTCATGAGGCGCTTTCTGCCCTGTTCCGCCTGTGGAAGGAATCGGATCCGGAGGTGGTGATCGAAACCAGCATTTCGCCTGCACTTGGCGAGACCGGGGAGACCGCCGATCTCACGATCTACCGGGTCGTCCAGGAGGCGCTGACCAATGCCTTCCGCCATGCCGGCGCGACCGCGGTCAAGGTTAGCGTCGAGCCGGCGGAGCAGCCGGACAGCGTGCGAGGAGATCGCGGCTGCGCGCGGGTGCGGGTCCGCGACAACGGACGCGGCTTGAGCGCCGATCACCAGTTCGGCTTCGGCCTCACCGGCATGCGCGAACGCCTGTTGGCACTGGGCGGCTCGCTGACGGTTTCGTCCGCCGACGGCGTGACGGTGGAGGCGCTGGTTCCTACGGGCGCGCGCTCCTAGCTCTTGCGCTCGAATTTGCGCCGCCTACACGACGTGAAAGTTGGACACTGAATCGTTTTCGAGCTGGGCAACAAGGTGCAGCTCCCAATCGATATAGGCTTGCATTGCGGGCGCCGCATTGTCCGTTCCCTCGTACGGGCGCTTGTAGACATCATCAGGGTGCGAGATCCAGGAATGCCGGTCCCGCTCCAGCGGCTGATTGCTGCCGGTCCAGGCGCGCGTTCCGCCTTTCAGCACGGCCACGTTGCGCTGTGTCGCGGCGGTCGCATCCGCAAGTGCGAACAGGGCTTCGTCGCCGTCGGCGCCGGTGAGAACGATCGCTCCCTCGCCGGGCAGCCGCGGCAAATCCTCGGTGAAGCGCGAGGCTAGTACGAAATGTGCGCCAGGGATATGGCCCGTGGCATAGGCGGGGCTGCGCGCCAGATCAATGACGGTCCAGTTGTCGCGGTTTGCGATCAGCTCCGCCACGTCGATCGCGCCGCCGGAGGCTGGCGGCACTGGACGGCGCGGTGGCCGAGTGCCGGCCTCGGTCGCCTCAATCACTTCCGGCCCGACGACGTGAGCCTCCCAGCCCATCTGGATCAACCAGGATGCGGCCATGCGGGCGCGAACGCCGTCGTCATCGAACAGCACCAGCCGCGATCCGCGTACGGCAATCCATTCATCCGTGGCCTGTACGAGCTGCCCTCCAGGTGCCGAGGCGAAGCCGGGCGGATGTCCGCGCTCGTATTCCTCCGGTGTCCGCACATCGAGCAGGTAGAGCGTGCGTTCGTTCGCTTGCGCGACAAAGCGATCGAATGTGCTGCGGTCAAGCGCTGGAACGCCGACGCGCTCGGCCCATTGCGCCGCGCTGGCCAGTGCCGCGGAATAAGTCGCTTCGGGGCGCCGCAGGAACCGGTCAGTCCGGCCCCGATCGACCTGATGTCCGGCCAAGGTCCAGCCGATCGTGCCGTTTCGCAGCGCGAAAATCCTGTTCGGAAGCCCGGCATTGATCAGCGACTGCGTGCCGATGATGCTGCGCGTCCGGCCGGCGCAATTGACGATGATGGTGGTGCCCGGCGCGGGCGCGATTTCCCTTGCGCGAAACGCGAGCTCACCGCCGGGAACGCTGACGCCGCGCGGAATGCTCATGGTTCGGTATTCCTCGAACCGGCGGGCGTCGAGCACGACCAGATCGGGCTCCGTCTCGATCAGGGCCTTGACCTCGTTCGCCGACAGGGAAGGTGTGTGGCGGATCGCCTCGACCAGCTCGCCGAACGCCTTGCTCGGCACATTGACGTCGCGAAAGACCTCGCCGACCGCCCGGTAGGCTCCGAGGCCACCGTCGAGGATCGAGACATCCGTATAGCCGAGGGCTGAAATACGTTTCGCCGCTCGTTCGGCATATCGTTCGCCGTCGTCGTACACGACAATGGGGGCGCTAAGCCGTGGGATCAGATCGAGAACGCGCAGTTCGATCTGCGAAAGCGGCAGCGAGACGGCGAAGAAGGGATGCGCCAGCGAGTAGGGGCCTTCCTCGCGCACATCGAGCAGCGCCACCTCCTCGCCGGCCCGCCAGCGGCGGCGCAATTCCGTGGGCGTAATGAGTGGCGCGGCATCGGACGGCTTCGGCTGGGTGCCGGGGATTGGCTTCATTGGTGCATCCAGAGAGGACTTCGAGAGGATCGGCATATAGCAGATATTGCCGATGGCCGATGGCGCCGGCCGAAGCGGGTCGGGAATTTTCCCGGAACTTTCGGGAACACTTGCAGGTAGCGGACTGCTCGTCCTGCACTCTAGTATCGCTCGAACCGGCGACAACGGCCGGACGGTGGGTGGAACGGGTGGACAAATGGGCGTGCGGGTGCTGCTTGTCGCATCGATTGCGGCAGGTGTTGTCGTTGTCGTCGGGAACGAAACGGGATTCGCCCAGAGCGGGGGGCAGCAAGTCGAGACATTGCCGCCGGTGGAGGTGACGCCTGCGGACCGCGCCAGGCGCGGCCGTCCCACGGCGGCTCCTGTACGCGCGCGGGCAAGATCGCCAAGAGTTGTGTATGTCCCGACCGCGCCGACGCCGACCTCGGATTCGGCCGCTGCGGTCGAAGCGGACAAGATTCCTGCGGCGGTCAATGTCGTCGACACTAAGGAAATCCAGCGAACCGATTCGCTCAATATCACAACTGCGCTCGACCAGCGCGTGCCGGGCATCATCGTCAACGAGGTCGCCGGCAATCCCTTCCAGCCGGACGTCCAGTTCCGCGGCTTCGTGGCGTCTCCGGTGGCAGGCACGCCGCAGGGTCTTGCGGTCTACCAGAACGGGGTACGGGTCAATGAAGCCTTCGGTGACACGGTCAACTGGGACCTGATCCCGACCAGCGCGGTCAGGTCCATCGATGTCGTGACCAACAATCCGGCCTTCGGTCTCAACGCGCTGGGCGGCGCGGTCGTCGTCCAGATGAAGGACGGTTTTTCCTATCAGGGCGCCGAGATCAACACCATGGGTGGCTCGTTCGGCCGTATCCAGGGGGCGGCGCAATGGGGCAAGCAGATCGACAATTTTGCCGTCTATGGCGCGCTGGAAGGTCTGCACGACAACGGCTTTCGCAACTTCTCCCCTTCCGACGTCCGCCGCTTCTACGGCGATGTCGCCCACAAGAACGACGTCAGCGAATTCCATCTCAATATCGGCCTCGCTGACAACAAGTTCGGCGCGGCGGCGACGGTGCCGGTCGAACTGCTGCAGCGATATTGGGGCGCGACCTACACGACACCGCAAACGTCCACCAACAAGGTCGGCTATTTCAACCTAACCGGAAAGGTGGAGGCCACGCCGACGTGGACCATCGAAGGCGCCGCGCATCTGCGGTTCTACAAACAGAAGACGCAAGACGGCAACCCCACAGCGACAGAGCCCTGCGAGGCCGATGCCGGGCTACTGTGCTTCAACAGCGATGATGTCCCCGCGAACGGCCTGAATGGCGTCCAGCTCGCCAATCCATTTCCGGCGGGTGCGGTGCTTGGCGAGAACGACCGCACCACGACGAAATCGACCACCGCCGGCATGCAACTGGCGGCGACGAATACGGATCAGCTCTTCGGCCATGACAACCGCTTCACGATCGGCGCCAGCTTCGACACCAGTGTCACGAACTTCACCGCGAGTGCGGAGCTCGGCACCATCGGCCCGAACTACGTCGTCAGCGGCAGCGGCATCTTTCTCGGCCAGTCCGGCGATCCCGTCTCGATCGGCCCGGTCTCGCTGCGCACCACCAATCAATATACCGGCATCTATGCGCTCGACACCTTCGACGTGACGAAAGCATTCTCGATCACGGCGGGCGGCCGCTTCAACGATGCGCGCATCAGGCTTGAGGACCAGATCGGCACCGCGCTGAACGGCTACAGCACCTATGACCGCTTCAATCCGCTCATCGGCGGCACCTACAAGATCACGCCGGAGCTGACCGCCTATGCCGGCTATTCCGAAGCCAACCGCGCACCGACGCCGCTGGAGCTGGGCTGCGCCGATCCCGCGCGCCCCTGCATCGTTGGCGCCTTCCTGGTCTCCGATCCGCCACTGCAGCAGGTGGTGTCGCGCACCGTCGAGGCCGGCCTGCGCGGCACCAAGGAATTGAACATTGGCACGCTGTCCTGGAAGGTCGGCGGCTTCCGCACCACCAACAACAACGACATTCTCGCCATCCCGAGTCCCGTGCTGCAGGGCTTCGGCTATTTCCAGAATGTCGGCTCGACGCGGCGACAGGGCGTCGAAGCAGAGATCCAGGTGAAATCATCCGCGCTGCAGATGTACGCGAGCTATGCCTTTGTCGACGCGCGGTTCCTGGATGCGCTGCAGGTCGGCTCCAACAGCCCGTTCGCCGATGAAAACGGCAATGTGCAGATCCTGCCCGGCAACCAGGTTCCCGCCGTTCCCCGCCATCGCATCAAGGCCGGCTTCGACTATGCGCTCACCGATCAGTTCAAGGTCGGCGCCGACGCGATCTACGTCAGCGGCCAGTATTTTGTCGGCGACGATTCCAACCAGGCGCCGAAGCTCGCCTCCTACGCCGTGTTCAATGCCCACGCCTCCTACCAGCTCACCAAGAACGTCCAGATCTACGGCCGCGTCGATAATCTGCTCGACAGCCGCTATGCGACCTACGGTACCTTCTTCGAGACGGACCAGGTGCCCAATTTCCCCGCCGGCGGGGTGGCGTTTACGGATCCGCGCTCGGTCAGCCCGGCGCGGCCGCGCGCCTTCTATGCGGGAGTGCGGGCGACGTTCTAACCCCAATACCTGTGGGCCACCCAACCAAGGGCAAGCGCCGCACCGATCCAGACGAGGATGATGACGGCCATCGCGGTACGGCTGGCTGGAGGCGAGGCTTCGCTCGCCTTGGCGCGGCACTCGACCATGATCTCCTTCGGAACCAGCGAGATCACGAGCCAGATGCCGAGCGGCACCAGCACGAGATCGTCGAGATAGCCGATCACCGGAATGAAGTCGGGAATGAGGTCGATGGGCGAGAGCGCATATCCGGCGACCGCAACGGCAAGCAGCTTCGCATACCACGGCACCCGCGGATCGCGGGCGGCGAGGTAGACGGCGCGGCTGTCGCGCTTGAGCGCGCACGCCCAAGTCTTGATAGTGTCGAGCATCGGGGTTCTGCGTTGCGACGTTCGCCGGCATCACTAGCATCGACTTCATCGCTTAGCGATGCGGCACAGAACCTCGCTTTCCCTAGAGATGGATCACCCCGCGCCGCGCCGCATGCGCCACCGCATCGGTGCGGCCGGTGGCATCGAGCTTGTCGAGCAGCGAGCTGACGTGGAATTTGGCGGTGTGCACGGAGATCCCGAGCTGCCGCGCAATCGCCTTGTTCGAGGCGCCCTCGGCCATCAGCGCCAGCACGTCGCGCTCGCGCGGCGTCAGCTCGATCTCGGATCGTTCGCTCGCAGGCTGATCCCGCGAGACCAGCGCGAGGCTCGCCGCTTCGCCCGGCGCGGCAAGGCGCAAGCCTGCGACGCCGCCGAGCAGCGAAGCGAGCCGGTCCGCCAGCGCGGGATCGCCGACGTCGATGGCGATGACGAGGGGAGGCGAGGTCTGTTCGCTCACGTCTCCGGCCTTTCCCCGACCGTCAGTTTGACCCGCACCGGCTCGCCGCCACGCTGCACCGCGACGTCGACGGTGGCGCCGACGCTGTCGGGCCCGAGCGCCCTGAGCAGCGCCCGCACGCCGGAAATCTTCTCGTCGTTCCAGCCGACGATCACGTCGCCTTGCCGGATGCCGGCGGCCGCCGAGGGACCGCTTTTGTCGACGCTCATCACCATCGCGCCGATGCCGTCGTCGAGCTTGACCGGCTGCAGGCCGAGCCCGAGATAGCCGCGCGCGATCCGGCCATGGGTCTCCAGCCGGCTCGCCACGCGCTCGATGGTCGCGGCCGGAATGACAAGGACGCGCCGCGCGCCGAGCACGGCCATGCCGATGGCATCGCCGGAGGCATTGAGCGCAAGCCCACCCTCGTGACTGGGCCTCAGGCGAACGTCGAGCTCGATGCGCGCATCGAAGTCGCCGCCGCGCAGGCTGCGCCAGGTGCCGCCGACCAGCGATATCAGGCCCAGCGCCGCCGCGGGCACGCCACGCTCAGCGGCGACGACCAACGCCAGCGATCCGAGCGCCGGCACCGCCGATGAAAGCTTGATCGGCGCGACGTTGGAGGTCTCGACCCGCAACAGCGCGACATCGGTGGTGTGATCGCGTCCCGCGATGGTCGCAGACCGCTCCGTTCCGTCGGCAAAGCGGACGATGACCTCGCCCTCTTCGGCCAGCGCCTCATCGGCGGTGACGACCAGACCCGCTTTCCAGACAAAGCCCGAGGCGCGCGAGCGGTGCGAGTGCACGGAGACGACTGCAGGTGCGGCGCGTGCGACGACGTCGGCCATCGCGCCGGAGAATGTGGCAAGCACTGAGGGATCGGACATGGAAAACTCCGTTGGCAAAACTCCGTTGGATTGTCTCCAATCTGGGCACGCTCCCGCGCCGTTGGAAACTGCCCGGGTGGGCAGGCGTGAACGGCCGCGCCAGAACGGTATCCTTCTTGCATCAGATGTGCATTGCGGCCCTCGAAACGAGGCCTGGCTTCCCGATTCTCCTTTCTGACTGGAATTCCCGATATGACTGACCTGCTGATCCGAAATGCCCGCTTGCTGGGCGAGGGCGATGCGCTTGCAGACATCGCGATTTCGGACGGTGTCATTGCCGAGATAGCGCCGAGCCTCGGCAGCGATGCCCGCCTAACGCTGGATGCCGGTGGAAACCTGGTCACGCCGCCTTACGTCAACGCGCATCTGCATCTTTGCAAGGTGTGGACGCTGCCGATGATGTCGGAAGCGGCGCTTGAGGCCTATCACGGCGGCGGCATGAGCGAGGCGGCGAAGGCGATCGATCTCGCCGCCGCGGTGAAGGAGAAATACGACGCGTCCTGGATCATTCCGAACGCCAGGCGCGCAGTCGCGCTCGCGGCGCTGCATGGCAATTTGCATATCCGTGCCTTTGCCGATGTCGACACCAAAGCGCGGCTCGAGGGCGTCAAGGCGCTCTTGGCGGTGCGCGAGGAATTCCGCGGCATCGTCGATCTCCAGGTCGTGGCGTTCGCGCAGGACGGGCTTGCGCGCGAGCCGGGTGCCGACCGATTGATGCGGGAGGCGATGGCGATGGGCGCCGACGTCGTCGGCGGCATTCCCTGGATCGAATCCAGCGCCGACGACATGCAGGCCCACATCGATTTCTGTTTCGATCTCGCCGCCGAGTTCAACGCTGATATTTCGATGTTGCTGGACGATGTCGGCGATCCCAACATGAAGACGCTGGAAGCGATGGCGCGCCAGGCGATCGCGCGCGGCTATCAGGGACGCGCGCTGGCGCATCATTGCCGGGCGATGGCGCTCTATCCAGAATCCTATTTCGGCGAATTGACTGAGCTGTTGCGGCAGGCGCGCGTCAGTATCGTTAGCGATCCCCACACCGGTCCATTGCACGCGCGGGTCAAGGAACTCTTGCAACAGGGCGTCAACGTCTGCCTCGGGCAGGACGATATCTCCGATGCCTACTATCCATTCGGCCGGAACAACATGCCCGAAGTGGCGTTCCTCGCCGCGCATCTCCTGTGGATGACGAAGGAACAGGACATCGATACGCTCCATGACATGATCACGTCGCGCCCGGCAGAGGCGGTCAATCTGGCCAAGTATGGCATCGAGGCGGGCTACCCCGCCAACCTCGTCGTGCTTGATCATCCCGATGTCACGAATGTGCTTCGCTTTCACGCGCCTCCGGCCGCAGTCGTCAGCCACGGACGCATGATCGATCTCGCGTACATGCGCGATGTCGCACAGCTCAGGAGATGATGTTTCTCGATGCAATCGATGCTTGCATTTTAAGAATCA
Source organism: Bradyrhizobium sp. LeoA1Lang (assembly GCF_055413685.1). Taxonomy (NCBI): domain Bacteria; kingdom Pseudomonadati; phylum Pseudomonadota; class Alphaproteobacteria; order Hyphomicrobiales; family Nitrobacteraceae; genus Bradyrhizobium; species Bradyrhizobium sp. LeoA1Lang. Next base: position 54,218 of record NZ_JBVAPG010000010.1, read on the forward strand.
TTCTTGGAACGATTCTTGAAAGTTATAGAGGTGTTCTATTGGCGGCGGCCTCCACTCCTCGCCTAAGCGTGATCGCGCTGGCGCGCCGTGCTCATTGCGGCGCGTAGGGGTCAAGCTGCAGTCGGGGTAGTGGATTGAAGGTTCTTCGTGGGTTGGCTGTCGCCGCGTCGGCGACGGTATCGTCTCTTGCATTGGTGCCCCAGGTAACGTTCGCGCAGTCGAGTTCTTCGCAAACTACCCAGCCGCTACCGCCGGTCGAAGTTCGGGCGCCAGAAACGCGCCGCCGCGCGGCGCCCGTGGCGCAGCGCCGTGTTCAGCGCGCCACGCAGATCACGCCGCCGCGCCAGGTGCAGCCGCCACGTCGCAATGCGACCGTGGTCGAGAATCCGCGCGGGCCGATCGAGGGCTATGTTGCCGGGCGCAGCATGACCGGCACCAAGACCAACACCCCGATCATGCAGACGCCGCAGGCGATCTCGGTGATCGGCAGCGAGCAGATCCGCGACCAGAAGCCGGGCAAGCTCGACGAGATTCTGCGTTACGCGCCGGGAGTTGTGGCCAGTACCTTCGGCGCGGATAACCGCAACGACTGGTTCCTGATCCGCGGCTTCAAGTCCGACGATATCGGCCTGTTCCTCGATGGCTTGCAACTGTTCTACACATCTTACGCGAGCTGGAAGCTGCAGCCGTTCAACCTGGAGCGGGTCGAAGTCCTGCGCGGGCCTTCGGCGGTGCTTTACGGCGGCTCAAGTCCGAGTGGCATCGTGAATGCCGTCAGCAAGATGCCGCCAGCCGAACCGATCCGCTATCTTGAAACCGGCGTCAACAATTTCGGCAACGCCTATGTTGCTTTCGACTTCGGTGGGCCGGTGCAAACGCAGGCCAGTAACGGCCAATTACTCTATCGCGTGGTAGGCCAGGTCCAAAATGGCGGTACGCGGTCGACTTCACCCCAACAACAATTACTTCATTGCGCCGTCCGTGACGTGGAGGCCCGATGCCGACACCAGTTTCACCGTGCTCGCATCAGCCTCGTATAACCAGACGCGCAGCCAGAACTTTCTGCCTTACGTCGGCACCGTCGTCGACGCGCCGTTCGGCCGCATTCCGACACAACTGTTCGCTAGCGATCCCAGCATGGATACCTTCAAGCGGGAACAGGAAATGCTCGGCTATCAGTTCGAGCGCAATCTCTCCGACAGCGTCACGTTCCGGCAGAATGCACGCTTCGCCCATGTCGACGTCACTCTGGCGACGCTATACGGCCTCGGCTATGCCACCACGCCTGCCGCAGCCAATCTCGCGCGCGGCAACTTTGTGACCCGGGGCATCGCCAACCAGGCTGATCTCGACAGCCAGCTCGAATATCGTTTCGCCACCGGGCCGCTTCGCCATACTATGCTGTTCGGGCTCGACCTGAAGCATTACAGCCTGGATGATTGGCAGGGCTTTGGCGCCGCGATGCCGCTCAACCTGGTCAACCCGGTCTACACGCCGACTGCACCCTTCAACGGAGCTCCTTACCAGGATGCGGCGCTGACTCAGAAGCAGCTTGGCACCTATATACAGGATCAGATCAAGCTCGACAGCTTTACGCTTGTGCTGAGCGGCCGCAACGATTGGGTTGCAACCAACAACGACAATCATATTGGCCTGGCTCAGAACCGTGACGACAGCCGGTTCAGCGGCCGTGTCGGCTTGATCTATAATTTCGACAGCGGCTTCGCACCCTATGTCGCTTATGCGACCAGCTACAATCCGATTGTCGGCCTCAACGCCGCGAACCAGTTGCTCTTGCCCGAAACGGGCGAGCAGACCGAGATCGGCTTGAAGGTCCAGCCTCTCGGCTTCAACGGCCATTTCGGCGTCGCCTTGTTCGATCTGAAACGCCAGAATGCGCTGACGACAGATCCGAACAACACTCGACTGCAGACCCAGAATGGTGAGGTCACCTCGCGCGGCGTCGAAGCCGAAGTCGTCGCCAATGTCATGCCGGGCCTCAAGGTGACCGGCTCCTTCACCACCTACAATCTATTCATCAGCAAGGACCTGAACCCCGCTTTGATCGGCAAGGCGCCGACCAATACGCCACAGAATGTGGCGTCGACCTGGGCGGACTATACGTTCCAGGATGGGCCGCTGCGCGGGTTTGGCTTTGGCGGCGGCCTGAGATACATCGGCGAATCCTTTGCCGACACTGCCAACACGCTGACTGTGCCAGCCGTCTTCCTTGGCGATGCGGCGGTTCACTATGAATGGCAGAACTGGCGGGCCGCCTTGAATGTCGTCAATGTCTCCGACAAGATCTACGTTGCAAGCTGCTCGTCGCCGACCGCCTGCTTTTACGGCGACCGGCGTCGGATCACGGCAAGCCTTTCCTACAAATGGTAAAGGAGTACGAAGCTGAAGGCGCGCACCGTCAGGCTCTGGTCGCTCGTCCACACCTGGACCAGCCTGGTCTCGACCCTGTTCCTGCTGCTGTTGTGCCTTACCGGCCTGCCGCTGATCTTTCACCACGAGATCGACGAGGTGCTAGGCTACGCGCCGCAGCCAGAAGCCGCGGCCGGCCTGCGGCCAGTGCCTCCGCAGCGGATCGTTGAGGCTGCACTCGGCGCCGACGCCGGCCGGGTGATGCAGTACGTCTCCTCGGACAAGGATGAGCCCGGGCTCGTGATGGCTTTCACCAACGATGCCGTTGACGGCAAGCCGGACAATGCGACGGTGCGCGCCTTCGACGCGGTCTCGACCAAGCTGCTTGGCCCGGTCGGCACCGGCCCGATGCTGATCGTGCTGAAGCTGCACACCGATATGTTCGCGGGCCAGGCCGGCAAGCTGTTCCTCGGCGGCATGGGGCTGTTGTTCGCGGTCGCGATCATTTCGGGCGTTGTATTGTACTGGCCGTTCACGCGTCGTTTGAGCTTTGCGACCATTCGCAAGAACAGCTCGCGTCGCGTCAGTTGGCTCGACTGGCATAATCTGATCGGCGTCGTCACCATCGCCTGGGCGCTCGTGGTCGGCTTGACCGGCGTCGTCAACACCTGGGCGGAACTGATGCTGGCGCAGTGGAAGTCGACCGAGCTCGCCGCGATGGTGGCGCCCTATGCCGGCAAGCCGCCGCCGGCGCGTCTCGCGTCGTTGGACGATGTCGTTGCGCAGGCGACCAAGGCTGCGCCGGGCATGGAGATCGCGTTCATCGCGTATCCCGGCACGCCCTTCACCTCGTCGCATCATTTTGCGGCCTTCATGCGCGGCGACACGCCGCTGACCTCGCGCCTGTTGAAGCCGGTGCTGCTCGACGGCGAGACCGCAGCGGTTGCCGATACCCGCGCGCTGCCGACCTATCTCCAGGCGCTCTTGGTCTCGCAACCGCTGCATTTCGGCGATTATGGCGGGATGCCGCTGAAGATCATCTGGGCGGTGCTCGACGTGCTGACGATCGTGGTGATCGGCAGCGGTCTCTATCTCTGGCTCGCGCGACGCAGCAGGAAGGCGCATGCCGCTACCGCGCGGGCGGATGGTTCCGTGGCGCTCGCGTCGCGATGACTAGTCGCACTGACCGCTCGCCCCGTTGGCTCAGCGTATTCGGCGCGCCGATCCTTGTCGCCGTGTTGACGTTGATCGGGCTTCTGGCTGCACTGATGTGGGGCGATTTCGGCCGCTACCTCTCATGGGTGACCGTCGCCGTGCCGGTGATCATATGCCTGTGGACGTGGCTGCGCGTCCGCATGTCCTCTCGGCCCTCTGATCATTGAATCGACCATGCTCGTTGGCCTCATCAGAACCCGCGCCGGGGCGGCCCATGGCACTGGACCTGAAGAACGCTTAGATAACCCTGACTGAACAGGCGAGGTGAATCGAATGAGCGATTTGCAGGAAGATGCCGCGCCGCGGTCAGCCGATGAGATCGCGAGTTATCACGCCCATGTCTACTACGATCCGGCGACGACGCGGCCGGAGGCCGAGCGCTTGAGGACATGGATCGGCGAGCGCTTTTCGGTCACGCTCGGCCGATGGCACGACGTCAAGATCGGGCCGCACGATCAGGCCATGTACCAGGTGGCTTTCGCCACGGAGGTGTTTGCCGAGTTCGTGCCGTGGCTGATGCTCAACCATGGCAGCCTCAGCATCCTCGTGCATCCGAACACGAGCAATCCGCGCCGCGACCATCTGGCTGATCCGCTCTGGATCGGCCGGCCGCTCACCGTGCACGGCGAGAAGCTGCCGGAAGAGACCGAACTGGAGCAGGCGCCCGCGCCGAATACGACGCCGCATCTTCGGCCGTGAGTTTTGTAGTTTTGTAGGGTGGGCAAAGCGACTTCTGGCTAAAACCTATCAACACCTGACGGCGGAAGCGTGCCCACCGTTACAAGCGGAGCGCTTGATGGTGGGCACGGCGCTGACGCGCCTTTGCCCACCCTACAAGTTCGCGCATCAATTCGCGCTGTCGATCAGGTTTTCGAGCAGCCGCTTCAATTCGTTGGTGGACTTGTTGCCGTAGTTCTCGACGATATGCGCTTCCTGGCTCATCGCGAGGGAGTTCAATCGCTGGCACAGAATTTTTCCGCGCTCGGAGCAGAACATCAGCACCTTGCGGCGGTCCTTCGGATCCTGGACGCGGTAGACGAGAGCGTCGGACACCATGCGGTCGACGATCTTGGTCAGCGTTGGGTGATTGAGCAGCACGGCTTCGGCGAGCTCGCCCATCGAACGTCCGTTGCCGTCGAACAGGACTTTCAAAATTCGCCACTGCTCGACCGGCACACCCTCCTTGGCCAGCCGCGATTCAAGCTGCCGGTTGATTTCCCGGTTGGCTTGCGCGAGCAGGTAGGCGAGATGTTCCGTGAGAGGGGTATCTTGGCTTGGCGGTTTGGCCACGATTGAAGACTTTGTTTTGACCCTGATGAGTGAATGACTGGCGCTGATTGCCCGTTCTATATGCATGGCAATTGTTGAAGTTTCAATATTTTCGCCTAGGATATTTGTCGAACGGGTGGAAACCGGCGGCGGGCGCATCGATGCGCCGTGCTCGAAGCATGATCCGGAAAAGTGGATACCGGTTTTCCGACAAGATCATGCTCGAACAAAAGACGGGCGAAGTGTCGGACAGGAGTGGGCGTGCTCTCAACAGTCAGCGTCAACAGCGGCGGCGCCCCCATGCCGCCCTTCGTGTTCAAAGGCCTGTCGGCGCCGACGACCGATCCGTCCTGGCATCCCGCTGATGTCGGCTTCAGCAAGCGAGGTGGCGCGCACAACAAATTGAGGGTCGCGAACTTCCTCACCTTCTCCGGTTCGCCGGGAATCTGGGGGCCGGCCACCACCAACGCGGTGTTGCTCGCAGTCTCCGAGATTAATCGTCGCGGCGGCATTCTGGGCCGCGAGATCGAATTGACGATGTTGGATGCGGGCGGCCCGATCGAGGACGTCGTGCGCCGTGCCGCAGAGGCGGTCGCCTTCGACGAGGTTGACGTGATCATGGGCTCACATATCAGCGCGGTCCGCGTCGCGCTGCGCAAGGTCACCGGCGGCCGCGTCCCCTATATCTACACGCCGGTCTATGAGGGCGGCGAGCGCACGCCAGGCGTGATGGCGATCGGCGAGACGCCGCGCTGGCAGAGCCGCCCCGCGATCCACTGGCTCGCCGACGTCAAGAAGGCCTCGCGCTGGTATCTGATCGGCAGCGACTATGTCTGGCCGTGGCAATCGCATCGCGCAGTCAAGAAATACATTGCGGAGTCCGGCGGGCAGGTGGTTGGTGAGGAGTTCGTTCCCGTCGGCGAGGACAATCATTCCGCCCATCTCGACCGCATCCGTGCCGCGCGCCCGGACGTCGTGCTGATCTCGCTGATCGGCACCGACAGCATCACCTTCAACCGCGCCTTTGCCGAGAGCGGCCTGGCGGCAACCACGCTCAGGCTGGCCGGCGCGATGGATGAGACCGTGCTGCTCGGTATCGGCGCCGACAACACCGAGAACCTGTTCTGCGCGTCCGGCTATTTCATCGGTATCGGCTCGCGCGCCAACGACGACTTCCTTAGCCAGTATCACGCCACCTTCGGCCCCACCGCGCCGCCGATCGGTTCGGTTGCGCAGTCCAACTACGAAGGCCTGCGCTTCCTGCAGGCAGCGGCCGAGCGCGCGGGCTCGCTGGCGTTCAAGCCGCTGCTCACCGCAGGGCGCAACATCGTCTATACCGGCGCACGAGGGCCGGTGACCATTCGGAGCGGCCGTGCCGAGATGCCGATGTATCTCGCCGAAGCCGACGGCCTCGATTTCAAGCTGATCAAGACGATCTGACACACGGACGGAATTGCGCCCGCGCGCCGTTCTGCAAAATAATTCTTGAAAAGGAAAATATTTCCGTCTGTAATACTGGCGCGGCTTCGGATGGCACCGCGTTCTCGCGCGCATTCCGCGGCCGCCCACATCATCAAGCTTCCAGGGAGAGTGTCTTGTCCGTCGTGCTTCCGACCCCAACGCAACTTCGCGCGGTCGCCGCGCAATGCGGCCTCGCGCTTTCCGACGAAGACGTCGCTTCGTTCCGCGGGCTGATGCAAAGCTCGGTCGACGCCTACAACCTCGTCGCCGCGATGCCCGACGAGGTGCCGCCTGTGAAATATCCGCGCACGCCCGGCTATCGGCCGAGCCCGGAAGAGAACCCGCGCAACGCCTGGTACCGCAAGGCGACGGTGAAGGGCGCAGACTCCGGCAAGCTCAAGGGCAAGAAGGTCGCGCTGAAGGACAACATCATGCTCGCCGGCGTGCCCATGATGAACGGCTCGGCAACGCTCGAGGGCTATGTTCCCGATTTCGATGCCACGATCGTGACGCGCATGCTGGATGCCGGCGCGGAGATCGCCGGCAAGGTGCATTGCGAATCCTTCTGCATCTCCGGCGGCAGCCACACCAATTCCACCGGGCCAGTGCATAACCCCTACAAGATGGGCTATTCGGCCGGCGGATCGTCGTCAGGCAGCGGCGTCGTGGTGGCGCTCGGCGAGGTCGACATGGCGATCGGCGGCGACCAGGGCGGCTCGATCCGCATGCCGTCCTCGTTCTGCGGCACCTATGGCATGAAGCCGACCTGGGGGCTCGTGCCCTATACCGGCGTGATGCCGATCGAGGTCTTCGTCGATCACACCGGCCCGATGACGGCGACGGTGGAAGACAATGCGCTGCTGCTCGAAGTGCTGGCCGGCGACGACGGCTACGATCCCCGCATCAAGGCGCCGAAGGTCGATGAATATACCAAGGCGCTCGGCCAGGGCGTGAAGGGGTTGAAGATCGGTGTGCTGAAGGAAGGTTTTGAGCAGGCCGGAGCGGAGCCTGCGGTGAACGAAAGCGTCCGCGAGGCGGCAAAGCGCCTCAAGGACCTCGGCGCATCCGTCAGCGACGTCTCCATTCCGATGCATCTGCTCGGTCCCGCGATCTGGATGCCGATCGGCACCGAGGGCATGACGCAAACCATGATGTATGGCGACGGCTACGGCCTGAGCCGTCCGGACCTCTACTCGACCTCGCTGATGGATTTCCACCGCGGCTGGCGGCGGCAGGCGGATTCGCTCTCGGAAACCACCAAGCTGTTGCTGCTGTTCGGCACCTACATCAACAACACCTTCGGCCCGCGCCATTACGGCAAGGCGGTCAACATCTCGCGCCGGCTGACGGCCGCCTATGACGCGGTGTTCAAGGACTATGATCTCCTGCTGCTGCCCACGACGCCGATGAAAGCGACGCAACTGCCGCCGGCCAATGCGAGCCGCGAGGAATATGTCGCGCGTGCGCTGGAGATGATCTCCAACACCGCGCCGTTCGACATCAGCCACCACCCCGCGATGTCGCTGCCGTGCGGCATGGTCGACGGCCTGCCGGTCGGCTTGATGCTGGTCGGCCGCCACTTCGAGGAATCGACCATCTACCGCGCCGCGCATGCCTTCCAGCAATCCGGCGACTGGAAGAAGATGTGAGGGAGCTACCGTTGCACTTCGGCCGGATCGCGATGCATGGGTAGTGCATTCGTCGCCGCTTTCGAAATCCTGAGCTTCGGCGCGATCATCGTCCTGGTCGTGCTGGGGCTCGGGATCATCGCCAGCATGATGGGCATCTTCAACTTTGCGCAGGGCGAGTTCGTCCTGCTGGGTGCCTACGTCACCTATCTCGCCTATAGCCATGGCCTCCCGGTCTGGGTCGGCATGGCGGCCGCGCCGTTTCTGGTCGGCGCGCTCGGCTTCGTGCTCGAGGCGCTGATCATCAGGCGCTTCTACGCAGCCCCGATCGTCGCGATGCTCGGCACCTATGCGCTTGGCCTGATCATCCGCGAATGCGTGCGTGGCCTGATTGGCGGGCTCTATCTCTCGGTGCCGGAGCCGATCGGCGGCTCGATCGATCTCGGCACCGTCCACATCTCGGCATGGCGCTTCACCATCATCGTGATCACGATCCTGGTGATGATCGGCTGCTATCTCCTGCTCTCGCGCACCACTTTCGGCCTCCGCGTGCGTGCCACGCTGGAGAATCCGGCGCTGGCGCGAGCCTCCGGCATTTCCACCGCCGCGATGTACGGCACCACTTTTGCCTTCGGTGCGGCGCTTGCGGGGCTGGCCGGCGCGCTGCTGGTGCCGGTGTTCAGCCTGTTCGCCGATCTCGGCATCCGCTTCCTGATCCAGGGCTTTGTCGCGGTCATGGTCGGCGGCGTCGGGTCGTTCATCGGCCCGGTCGCGGGTGCGGCCGTGATCGGCACCCTGAGCGCGGCGCTGCCGTGGGTGATGGCGCCCGTGATCGCCGACATCCTCGTCTTCGTGCTTGCCATCGTCTTCATCAAATTCCGGCCGCAAGGCCTGCTTTCGGGAAAAGGGGTCTAGTCTCATGCGTAGCGATTATTTGAAATTAAGCCGGCGTCGTTTCCTGCAAAACTTTGCCTTTGCCTCCACCGCGATCGCGACCGGCGTGGGAAGCTGGGTGATCCGTCCCGAATGGGCCAATGCGGCCGAAGGCCCGATCAAGGTCGGCATCGCCACCGACTTGACCGGACCGATCGCCTATGCCGGCAATGCCGACGCCAATACGGCCAAGATGGTGGTCAAGGAGATCAACGATGCCGGCGGCCTGCTCGGCCGTCCGATCGAGCTCTTCATCGAGGACACCGCGTCGAACGAGTCGGTCGCGGTCGGCAACGTCCGCAAATTGATCCAGCGCGACAAGGTGGATCTCGTGCTCGGCGGCATTACGAGCTCGATGCGCAACGCAATCAAGGACCCGATCGTCGCCCGCGGCAAGACGCTCTACATCTATCCGCAGCTCTATGAGGGCAAGGAGTGCACGCCTTATCTGTTCTGCACCGGCCCGACGCCTGCGCAGCAATGCGACGAGTTCATCCCCTGGCTGATCAAGAACGGCGGCAAGCGCTTCGCACTGCCAAGCGCCAACTACGTCTGGCCGCATACGCTGAACGTCTACGCGCGCAAGGTGATCGAGGCCAATGGCGGTGAGGTGATCTTCGAGGAGTACTACCCGCTCGACCAGGTCGATTTCAGCGCCACCGTCAACCGCATCATCTCCAATAAGGTCGACGTCGTTTTCAACACGGTAATCCCGCCCGGCGTCGGTCCGTTCTTCAAGCAGCTCTATGAAGCTGGCTTCCTGAAGAACGGCGGCCGGCTATCCTGCGTCTACTATGACGAGAACACGCTCAACATCAACCAGGCCAACGAGATCGAAGGCCTCGCGAGCTGCCTCGACTATTTCAAGGTGCTGACCAAGGACGATCCGGTCAGCGCCAAGATCCAGGCGACCTACGAGAAGGACTTCCCCGGCAACTTCCTGTTCGCCGCCGGCAGCGCCGCGACAGGCACCTACCGCGGATTGAAGCTATGGGCAGCCGCCGTCAAGGAGGCCGGCAAGGTCGATCGCGATTCCGTTGCGGCTGCGCTGGATCATGCCAAGATCGCGGAAGGGCCGGGCGGTCCCGCCGAGATGGTGCCGGGCAAGCGGCACTGCAAGATGAACATGTACACCGCCGTCGCCAAGGGCGGCGTGTACGAGATCGTGGCCCGCAGCAGCGGGCTCGTCGACCCCAAGGAATGCTGAGTCAAGAATGGGCGCAACCGAGCAGGCGGTTCGTACGGGGATCGACGAACAGCCGGACATCGCGATGGCCGAGCGCGGCGCGACCGCCGCGCTGGCGTCACAGGCCAGAACGCCGCACAGGGTCCTGCCGATAGTGGAAATCCTGGTGTTGCTGGTCGGGGTGTTCCTGCCGCTGGTGCTGCAGGACTACCTGACCGTCTTCGCCACCCGCGTCATCATCCTTGCGCTGTTCGCGCTGTCGTTCGACCTCGTCTGGGGCTATGCCGGCATCATGAGCTTTGGCCAGGCGCTGTTCTTCGGCTCGGCGGGCTACGGCGTGGCGCTGCTGGCGCGCGATCTCAACGTCACTTCGATCTTCCTGGTGCTGCCGGCGGCGATGCTGATCGGGTTGATATTCTCGCTCCTGCTCGGCTGCTTCCTGTTGCTCGGCCGGAATCCGTCGAGCATGATCTTCGTCGCGCTCGGCACGCTCACCGGTTCCTATGCCGCCGATCGCCTGGCGCGCGGCTGGTATTATCTCGGCGGGCAGAACGGCATTCCTTCGATCCCGCCGATGTCGCTCGGCAGCACCGATATTACGGAGGGGCCGGTCTATTACTATCTCGCGCTCGGCATTCTGCTCGTCGTCTATCTGCTGTGCCGCTTCCTGGTGCGCTCGCAATTCGGCCTTGCCCTCGCAGGCCTGCGCGAGAACGAGCAGCGCATCGCCTTCTTCGGCTACAAGGCGCAGCATCTGAAGGCGATCGTCTTTACCGTCGGCGGCACCATCGCGGGCCTCGCCGGTGGTCTCTATGCGTTTCACGAGGGGTTCGTCTGGCCCAACATGCTGGGCGTCGTGATCTCGACCCAGGTCGTGCTCTATGTCCTCTTTGGCGGATCGGGCACGCTGATTGGCGCCGTCATCGGCACCGTGATCATCGAGGGCGTCAGCTTCTGGCTGTCGGACAATTACCGCGACATCTGGCCGATCCTCCTCGGCGTGCTGCTGCTCCTGGTGATCCTGTTCCGCCCGCTCGGCCTGATCAGCTTCGTGCTCGGCGAACGCGAGCGCGTCGGCAGCTTCGGCGGAAAGACGAAGGGGAGCAGCCATGCCGCTCCTTGAAGCCACCGGCATCAAGAAGGTGTTCGGCAAATTGACCGCGCTTGACGGCGCGGGGCTGACGGTCTCCGAGAACGAATTTCACGGCCTGATCGGCCCGAACGGTTCGGGCAAGAGCACGCTGATGAAATGCGTCGCCGGCGCCGAAACGCCGACCGAGGGCACCGTGCACTTTGCCGGCAGCGACATCACCACGCTGTCGCCGACCGAGCGCGCCCGCGCCGGCATGAGCTTGAAATTCCAGATCACCAGCGTGCTGCCGTCGCTGACGCTTTACGACAACATCCTGCTGGCGCTGCAGGCGCAATGCTCGCTGCTCGACCTCGTGCTGTCGCGCACCCGCGGCATATTGCACGACCAGGTCATGGCGATGCTCACTCAGTTCCGCCTCGCCGATCGCGCCCATGACGCGGCGGCGACGCTGTCGCATGGCCAGCAGCAATGGCTGGAGATCGCGATGGCGCTCGCCGGCAAGCCGCGGCTGTTGCTGCTGGACGAGCCGACCGGCGGCATGAGCCTGGAGGAGCGGCGCGTCACCGGCGAATTGCTGCAGCCGATCAAGTCGCATTGCTCGCTCGTGATCGTCGAGCACGACCTCGATTTCATCCGCGACATCTGCGATCGGCTCACCGTGCTCGACCAGGGTCGGGTGCTTGAGAGCGGCACCGTCGCCGAGATCCAGGCGAGCCCGGACGTACAGGAGATCTATCTGCGCCGTGCCTGACAGCCAGTTCCTCGATATCGTCAATCTCGACGCCGGCTATGGCCGCAGCCAGGTCCTGTTCGACGTCAATATGGGCATTCCCTGGCGCGGCGGTGTCGCCGTGCTCGGCCGCAACGGTGCCGGCAAGACCACGCTGATGAAGACCATCGTCGGCGAACTCGGCCTGTCCAATGGCGAGCTCAAGTTCGACGGCAAGGATATCGGCCGCCGCCCGACCGAGGAGCGCGTGCGGCTCGGCATCGGCTATGTGCCGCAGGAGTATTCGGTGTTCGCGCGGCTGTCCGTGCGCGATAATCTTGCGGTCGGCGCGCTCTGCAATCGGGACGCCGCCGCCATCGATCGGGTGCTGGCGATCTTTCCGAAGTTGGCCCAGCGACTGGACCAGCCCGCCGGCACGCTATCGGGCGGCGAGCGCAAGATGCTGGCGATCGGCCGCGCGATGCTCGGCGACCCGAAACTGCTGCTGCTGGATGAGCCGACCGAGGGCGTCTGGATCGGTGTGATCGAGGAGATCACCGAGCGCCTGATCGAACTGGCAAAGGACATCGCGGTCGTCATCGTCGAGCAGCACCTCGACCTTGCGCTGCGGGTGGCCGACTACGCCTATGTCCTCGATCGCGGCCGCGTCGCGCTGCAGGGCCCGGCCGCCGCCATCAGGGACGACCCGGAACTGCTGCGGTATTTGGCTCCCTAAGCCGGGCTTGCGCGGGCCTTTCCGTCATCACTTTTCGGGGGTGACCGGGTATTTGGTCTCGATTGTGCCCAAGTCTTGTTCCGTGATATCCCCAGTCATTCGGTGAATCCCTTCTGGAGCCCGTCAGAGGCTCCGATGCGCCGAACCGGGGTTAGATGGGTCATATTGGGACAGGTGCAGCCGAGCGCCCGCGGGGTGGTGCTCGATGGGTGGGCAAGGCGACATTTTCTGTCGCCTCGTTTGCGTTGGCGTCTGCCCTTGCCGTCTGGATCACAGAGATTAACCCCTTGGATTTGCTGCGCGGTTCGGCCTTGGCGAACACGTCCGCGGCGATTTCCTTCAACGATCGGTTCGGGGCGCGCTCGACGCTCGATTCCGCCTTTATCTACTATCCCTCGCGCCCGATGCTTCGTGGCAGCCGTAACGATTTCAATGCGGAATTCGCCCATATCCAGGGTTCGCTGACCGAGCAGCTTCGCGACACCCAGACTGATGAACCTGCGCAAGCCAGCCCGCCCAATCCGGCGCCGTCTTCCACGGTTGCCGCGATTCCGCTGCCGCGGTCGCGCCCGGTCGATGCGAACCTGCAGGTCAAGAACGATCTGCCGCCCGCTCCGGCACCCGTCGCGCAGGCGGAGGAACGCTCCATTTGGCAGAAGATCACCGACTGGGTGCCAGGACGGGTGCAACTGGCGTCCCTCGAGCCGAATGGCGGAATCCTTCCCGGCACCGGGCCGAGCCTGACGACGCTCGGCTATGACAGCACGACCGCCGTCTATGACATCACGGCGCGCACCGTTTACATGCCTGACGGCACCAAGCTCGAGGCGCATTCGGGACTTGGCAGCCTGATGGATGATCCTTCCCGTGTGACTGCCCGCAACGCCGGCGCGACGCCGCCCGGCATCTACGAGATGAAGCCGCGCGAGAAGCTGTTCCATGGCGTGCCGGCGCTGCGCATGACCCCGGTCGATGGCACGGATACGTTCGGCCGCGCCGGCCTGCTGGCCCACCCCTACATGCTCGGCCCGAACGGCGATTCCAACGGCTGCGTCTCGATCAAGAACTACGACCATTTCCTGAAGGCCTACCGCAACGGCGAAATCAAGCGGATCGTCGTCGTGGTCCGGCTCAACGACCGCCCACCGCAGGCCGCAGCCACGCGCTCGGCATCGCAGTCGTAAGGCCCAATCTCTATCCGCCGCCTACGGGCGCAAGCGGCGGATGTGATCGCATCAACCGCCGATCTCTTTCCGCACCAGCGCGGCGGCGTCGCACATCGACTTCAGCTTTCCGAACGCAACGTGGCGCGGCATGTACTTCATGCCGCAGTCGGGCGCGACCACCAGCCGTTCGGCGGGCACTTGCTTCAGGCCATTGCGGATGCGTCCCGCGACCGTCTCCACCGACTCGATCTCGGGATTGCCGAGGTCAAGCACGCCAAGCATGATCTTCTTCGACGAGAGCTCCTTGAGCACGCCGAGATCGAGCTTCGGCTGCGCGGCCTCGATCGAGATCTGGTCGGCCGTGGTGTCGTTGAGCTCGCCGAGGAAGGAATAGCCGGCCGGCTTGTTCGAGCCCGGCACAACCGCGGCATAGCCGAAGCAGAGATGCACGACGGTGGGCACCGTGATGCCTTGAAGGGCGCGGTTGATCGCCTTCACGGCATAGCGCTTGGCGAGGTCCGGATTGTTGCGCACCCAGGGCTCGTCGAGCTGGATCACGTCGGCGCCGGCCTTCTGCAGGTCGAGCGCCTCGGCGTTGACGGCTTCCGCGAACGCCATCGCGAGTTCCTCGTCGTCCTTGTAGAACTCGTTCTTGGCCTGCTGGCTCATGGTGAACGGGCCGGGCAGGGTGATCTTGGCCGCGCGGTCGGTGTTCTGCCGCAGGAACTGCATGTCATGCAGCTCGACGGCGCGCGTCCGCTTCACCGGGCCGACCACGCGCGGCACCGGCGTTTGCGTACTGCCGGTGCGGGCGGTGATGACAGCGGGATTTTCGTCATCGATGCCTTCGAGCGCGGTCGCAAAGCGGTTGGAATAGCTTTCGCGGCGGATTTCGCCGTCGGTGACGATATCGATGCCGGCGCGCTCCATGTCTCTGATGGCGACGATGGTTGCATCGTCCTGCGCTTCTTCCAAGTGCTCGGCCGGCAACCGCCACATCGCATGCAGGCGGGTGCGCGGCACGACCTTCGACAGCATGGCGCGATCGACCAGCCATTCCGGCTGCGGGTAGCTGCCGACCACGGTGGTCGGCAAGAGATGCGTCGGGAGGTTCATGATAGTCTCCTTGTTGTTCTTGGTTCGGCTTCAGGCCGCACGCGTCGCTGCGGCCGCGGCTTCGTCCTTGACGGGATTGCGCAGCACGCCGATGCCGGAAATCTCGACCTCGACCACGTCGCCCTCCTTCATCCAGAGCGGCGGGTTGCGATAGGCGCCGACACCGCCGGTGGTGCCGGTGACGATGACGTCGCCGGGCGCAAGCTCGGTGAAGGTTGAGCAGTAGGCGATCAGGGCAGGGACATCGAACACGAGGTCCGAGATCGGTGCGGCCTGCACCTCGACGCCGTTGAGGCGGGTGGCGATGCTCTGCTTGCTGATGTCTGATATCTCATCCGTCGTCACCATCCACGGGCCGAAGGCGCCGGTGCCGACGAAATTCTTGCCCGGCGCGAATTGCGAGGTGTGGCGCTGCCAGTCGCGGATGCTGCCGTCATTGTAGCAGGCGTAGCCGGCCACATGCGAAAGCGCAGCCTCGCGCGAAATCCGCCGGCCGGCCTTGCCGATGATGACCGCCATCTCGCCTTCATAGTCGAAACGCTCGGACTCCAGCGGCCGGATCATCGGCTGGCCGGCGCCGACCTGGCTGTTGGCGAAGCGGGTGAAGATCATCGGATGCGGCGGCGTCGGATGGCCGCTCTCGGCAAGGTGCGTGGCGTAGTTGACGCCGATGCAGAGGATCTTGTCGGGATCGGGCACGGTCGGCAGCAACTCGACCTCCTTGAGCGCATAGTCCGCGCGTTCGCCCTGCAGCTTCTTCAGCTCCTCGAGCGAGCCTTTCGCAAGCAGCGCCTTCAGCGTGGGAAAGTCCTTCAGCCGCTTGCCGGCGTCGATCACGCCGGCGTCGGTGACGATGCCGTAGCTTGCGACATTGGCCGCCTTGAAACTTGCGATCTTCATGATTTGACTCTTTCTTCGATGGAGGAAACGTAGGCGTCGATAGGCAGCACGATCTCGCCCGAACGGATCGGGACGCAGTCGGGCGGAAACTCCTGGCGGAAGCGGGCACCAAGGGCGGCGGCGCGATCGAGGAAATCCTCGAGATGCTCCATCGCGCCGGTCGGCAGGTCATGCACCACCATCAGCGTCCAGGGCTGCGACCGGCACTGATCGAGTGCGCGGTCGACCCAGCCGTCAGGATCCTCCCAGTCGCGCGGGATCGCATTCCAGAGCACACAGCTATGCTTGTTGCGGGTGAGGTAATCGACCACGGACGGCTTGAGCAGACGGTCGTCGAGATTGCCACCGCCGCCAAACGGCCGGAACCAGCGCTGCGAATGGGAGAGGTCGCAGATCGCCGCCTGCGTGCGGCCGATCTCGTTCTCTGCAGTGTCCGCATCCGCCTGCAGGCCGAGCGGAATGCTGTGGGTGAAGGTGTGGTTGCCGATCCAGTGGCCGTCGTCATGGGCGAGGGCGGCGAGCCTGCGCCGCGCGGGATCACTGAGCTTCTCGCCGATCACGAAGAACGTCGCCTTGATGTCGCGCTCGCGCAGGATGTCGAGCACGCGCGGCGTGACCTCCGGCTCGGGGCCGTTGTCGAAACTCAATGTCAGGTCGAACACGCTTGATATCCCTTACGTCGCTGGCTGCACGGCGCCGGACCCGATGTCGTCGGCAGCGCTCTGGCCGGCGCGGGTGCCGGTCTGCCAGATCGCGGCCTTGCGCTCGATCCACTTGATCAAGGCATTGAACGCCATCGCCATGAACAGCACCAGCAGCACGCCGGCGAACACATGCGGGCTGTCCAGGATGGTGCGGTAGCGCGAGATCAGGTAGCCGATGCCGGCCGACGAGATCAGCATCTCCGACACCACGACGCCGACGATGACGAGCGCGCCGCCGACGCGCAGGCCCGACAGCACGGTCGGGATCGCGGCGGGAATGATGACACGGACAAGCCGTTGGCTCATCGTTGCACCCATGCTGCGCGCGGCAAGTATGAGCTGTGGGTCGATGGTCTGGATTCCGGCCGCGGTCGCGAGCATCGTCGGCAGGAAGCCGTAGATCGAGGCGAAGGCGATCTTGGATTCCGTGCCGATGCCGAGCCACACGGTGAATACGGGATAGAGGATCACCAGCGGCACCGCATAGAGGCTCGAGACCATCGGCATGATCAGCACGCGCGGCCGCGGCACGCTGCCAACGATGGCGCCGAGCAGGATGCCGCCGCCGCAGGCGAACGCCATCGAGATCGCGACCTCGTAGAGCGTCACCGCCAGCGCGTGACCGTATTCCGGCGCCTCGTTCCATCCGGCTATGAGCGTCGATGACAGCGACGGCAGGAACAGTTCCGGAATGAGGCCGGTGCGCGGCAGGATTTCCCACAGCGCGATCAGGCCGATCACGATCAGATGCCGTAGCGTCTTCGCGCTCATCGCAAGCCTCACGCCGATTTGCGGATGTGCCGCCAGATGCGGTCGCGCAGCGTGCCGAAGGCATCGCCGCTCAGCATCTCATAGGTGCGCGGCCGTGGCAGAGGCACCTGCAGATGGTCGACGATGCGGCCGGGCCGCGCCGACATCACGATCACTTCGTCGGCGAGGTAGACGGCCTCGGTCAGGCTGTGGGTGACGAACACAACGGTCTTGCCGGTCGCCGACCAGATGCGGAGCAATTCGTCGCCCATGGTCATGCGGGTCTGCTCGTCGAGCGCGGCGAACGGCTCGTCCATCAACAGCACCGGCGGATCCTGCACCAGGCCGCGCGCGATCGAGACGCGCTGCTTCATGCCGCCGGACAATTCATGCGGATGACGCTTGCCGAAACCGTCGAGCCCGACCAGCTTCAGCGCCTCCTGCGCCTTGGCGCGACGCTCAGCTTTCGCCACGCCGCGCAGCGCCAGCGGAAACTCGACATTCTCCTCGGCGGTCAGCCACGGGAACAGGCTCGCTTCCTGGAACACCACGCCGACGCGGTCCGGGTCAGGCTTGGGGATCGGCGCGCCGTTGATGGTGATGGTGCCCGTGGTCTGCTGGCGCAGGCCGGCCATCATCATCAAGAGCGTCGACTTGCCGCAGCCGCTCGGGCCGACCAGCACGACGAAGCGGCCCGGCTTGATCTCGAGCGAAACGTTGTCGAGCGCGACCACGTCCTGCGTCGTGGTCTTGAAGACCTGGCCGACATTCTTGACCTCGATCGCGCCTGCGCGCGGCGGAGGCTTTAGCGGTGTTACGTTCGCCAATGGCTGCATCGCGTTTCCACCCATCTGATCAGTTCGTTGAAGGTCATCGCGATCGCCGCGACCATCACCACGCCTGCCAGCAATTGCTTCATCTGGAAGTTCTCGCCCCACGTCGCGATCTGGTGGCCGATGCCATCGCGCGAGGCGTACATCTCGGCGAGGATCACGCCGGTGAGATTGAAGATCATGGAGATCCGCAACGCCTCCAGCAGCACCGGCAGCATGCTCGGCAGATAGACGCGGAACGCGGTCTGCGCGGGCGTCGCGCCATAGGAGCGGGCGACCGTCAAATGCTCGACCTTCACCGACTCCACCGCCGTCGTGGTCGAAATGATCACTATGAAGATGGTCGAGAAAAAGCCGAAGCCGACCTTCTGCGAGAAGCCGACGCCGAACACCAGGATGAACATCGGCAGGAAGATCGATTTCGGGATGCTGAAGGCGAAGAACAAGAGCGGCTTTGCCACTTCCGCAAAGTAGCGGTTTTCCGCGATCAGGAACCCGATCAGTGCACCTGAGGGGACCGCGAGCGCGAACGCGGCCAGCACCTCGGTCGCCGTCACCATCAGATCCTTGCGCACTGCGGCGCGCTGCAGGAGATCGCCGAGCGTCACCAGCGTGTCGGACGCCGACGGCAGCAGCCGCGGATTGGCGATGCCGGTGCGCGACAGCAATTCCCACAGCGCAAAGACCGCGACCACGATCGCGATCCGCGCCAGCTTTATGGCAAGTGTGCCCTGCATCTCAGAACTTCGTCGGAACCGGCTTGAACTTGGTGGAGATGATCTCCTCCACCGGCACGATATCCTTGAGCCCGCCGAGCTTGGCGAGATCGAGCGAAAGCTGCACGGCGGCGGGCACGTTGGCGGCACCCATGTTGCCGTCGGTCTCCAGCTTCAGGATCGTGTTCTCATATTCCAGGGCGGCGATCTCGGCGGGCATCTCGTAAAGCTCGGCGATCAGCTTCACCGTCGTGTCGCGGTTGGCGCGCATGAATTGCAGCGCGCCGTAGAGCGCGTTGACGGCCTTCTGCACCACCTCGGGCTTGGCGTGGGCATATTTGTCGAGCACGATCCAGCCGGCGCTCAGATTCGGCGGCACCGCCGTGGCATAGTCGAGGATGGTGCGTGCCTCGCCCGATTTCGCAATCTGGAAGCTGAGCGGCGAATAGACCACGGCGGCATCGACATTGCCCGCGAGCAGGTTCGGCACCAGGCCGCCACCGCCGACCGGCACGCGGGTGAATTCGAGCTTCTTGTCCTGCGCGGTCCACAGCGCGAGCAGGTCGGAGCCGGAGCCGGCCGAGGTGATCGCGACTTTCTTGCCGTTCAGATCCTTCACCTCGAGCGTCGACTTGACCGGCACCATCAGTTGCCAGCCGAAGCTGCCCATCGCGGCGTTGGCGACGAGCTTCGACATCACGCCCTTCTTGCGCCCGGCCGACACCAGCGAGGGCGGATCGAGAATGATGTCGGCAGCACCTGCCGCCATCGCCTCGAAGGTCTCCGCACCGCCGCGGTAGATGGTCAGTTCGGCGTTGATGCCTTCCTTTTCGAACAGCTTCTGCCGCACGGCGGTCTCGGCGATCGTCGTCGGCCAATAGGTCTTGGTCGGCAGTCCGACGCGAACCGTCTCGGCCGCGGAGGCGGCGACAGGCGCAGCGAGCACGGTGACGGCGACGAGCGACGCCAGGGCATGGCGGCGGGACATGGGCATAGTTCTGTTTCCTCCGGGATGGCTGTTTGTTTCCGGGAACTGCTCCCGGCCTTCAGTTCGTGCCGTTCACCTCCGAGATCCGGGGCGCGGCGAGCTCGACGAATTCCATGGTGACCGTGAAGTGCTTGGACAGCGCGATGACGGCGGCATCCGCGTCGCGCCTGCGTACGGCTTCGACAATCGCGGCGTGCTCGGCTTCGACATCGCGCGGCTTGCCGACCTCGCGCCGGATCGACAGCCGGCGATAGCGCTCACTCTGCTCGTGCAATTCGTCACGAAAGCCGAGCAGCCACCGCGAGCCGCAGGCATTGACGAGCGCGCGATGAAAAACGCGGTGGCGCACCACCCATTCCTCATAGTGCACGCCCGGCTGATCGGGATAGCGGTAGGGCACCGCCTTCAGCGCCTCCCAGGCGGCCTCGACCGCCGCGAGCCAAGCTGCGTCGCCGCGTTCGATCGAACGCCGCAGCGCCAGTCCTTCGATATCGATCCGCGTCTGCGTGACGTCGGCGAGATCGGCGAGCGAGACCGGGCTGACGCGAAAGCCGCGCTGGTCGGAGGCCTGCACCAACCCATCCGCCACCAGCCGCGACAGCGCCTCGCGCACCGCGGCGAGGCTGACGGAAAACTGTTTGGCGAGACCCGCGATGTGGAGCTTCTGGCCGGGCAAGAGCCGGGTCGAAAGGATGTCCGCGCGCAGCCGCTCCTGCACCGCAGACGTCAGACTGCGCGGCCGCTCTTCGCCAAATCCCTCACGAAAACTCAACTCGATGCCGTTCATGGCGGCGGAGATTGACGGGCTCGACCATTGCCGTCAATCGAAAATCGATTTTTTCTACCCCTAGTTCCGTGATGCGATGACGTGCCTCGCGGTGTTCGAGGTGACTGGTCCTGGTATCGCGGATGCCACTTCGCAGTCGCAAAAGATCTGACCACTTAAAGACAGAGCAGGGCGACGCGTCATCACAGTGGCCGGAGCAAGTCGGAACGGGTGCGTAGTCCAGTTAGGCCGCGTGGATCGAGCGCTGCATCTTGTCCAGCAGAGCAGGGATCTGTTCGGCCGGAACCGGCCGGCCAATGAAATAGCCCTGGGCCTCGTCGCAGTTCGTCTGGCGCAGATATTCAAGCTGGTCAGCCGTTTCCACGCCTTCCGCCACCACGCCGATGCGCAGATCCCGTGCAAGCCCGATCACGGATTTGACGATCGCGGCGCAGTCGGGCTGCACCAGCATGTCGCAGATGAAGGATTGGTCGATCTTGATGCGGCTGAAGGGCAGTTTGCGCAAGTATGTCAGCGACGAGAAGCCGGTGCCGAAATCGTCGAGCGCAACCGTCACTCCCAAATCCAACAGCGAGTTCAGGATCGACAAGGCCGATCCATACTTTGCGATCAGCATCGATTCCGTGATCTCGATCTCGAGCCGATCGGGGCGCACGCCGGCTTGCGCAAGCGCCTGCACGATCGTCTGCAGGATGCCGGCATTGTTGAACTGCACCGCGGAGAAATTCACGGCCACGCGGATGTCGTCGGGCCATTCGGCAAGCGTCAGGCAGGCGCGGCGGACCACCCACTCGCCGATCTGGTGGATCAGCCCGGTCTCTTCCGCGATCGGGATGAAGTCGCTGGGCGAAACCAGTCCACGCTCGGGATGCCGCCAGCGCAGCAGTGCTTCGAACCCGGTGATGCGGTTCTCGCCGATCTCGATGAACGGCTGATAGACCAGGAACAACTCGTCCCGCTCGATCGCCCCTTCCAGATCCCGCCGCAACGCCAGGCGATCGCGCGCCGACTTGTCGTCGCCGGGTTCGAAGAAGCAGATCGTGCCGGGTCCTGCCTTCTTGGCGCGATACAGCGCGATGTCGACATGTTTCATGAGGTCGTGGGGCGTATTGCCGTCGCGCGGCGCCAGCACGATGCCGACGCTGGTTGCCCCGAACGCTTCGCGTCCATCGATCACGAACGGATCGTCGAAGGCGGCAACGAAACATTCGGCGATCTCGAAGGCGTCTTTCGGCCTGGTCAGATTGGCCATGATCAGCGCGAACTCGTCGCCACCGATGCGTGCAACATGTTCGGTGGCGCGGGTGCAGCGTTGCAGTCGCGCAGCCGCCTGGACCAGAAACTCGTCCCCGGCGGGATGGCCGAACTTGTCGTTCACCTCCTTGAAGCGATCGAGATCGAGCAGCAGCACGGCAAACTCCTCGCCGGTGCGTGCCAGCCGGTCAAGCGCGGCTTCCAGGGTTTCGTTGAAGGCAATTCGGTTGGGCAGCCCCGTCAGCAGATCCCGCCGCACGGTCCGCTCCGCCTCGAGCTGGGTGATGATGCGCCGTGTGAATTCGAAGGAGTTGACGAACACGGCGCGGAGCAGCACGAAGCCATAGATCGCGAGCAGGATTGCAACCAGCAGGTAGACGAAGTCGCCAATCCTGTACAGGCAGATCGTGGAGCCGATAAAGATCGGCGTGGTAAAGGCGATGGTGGCGATCGGGATGGTAGCGAAGGCGAGCGCGCCGCCCGCAAGCATTCCGGCGCAAAGACAGGTAATCACCAGTTGGCCGCCGTTGGAGGCGTTGGCAAAGAACGCCACCGGAACGATCGCCCACGCGGACCCCAGCACGAACGCGTTTAGCACCAGTCGATGCATGGTGCGGCGAGAGACGAATTGCGGCTTTGCGATTCGTCGCGACGCGCGTGACTGCCATCCGAGCCATGCTGCGCCACCGGCCACGGCCGCGGTCCAGATGCTGGCACGAAGCCAGTCCGCCGAGTGCCAGAGCGCGATCGCAAATATGATCGCGTTGCAGACGTTGGCCAGCATGAAGCCGACCGCATGGCCGAGGACAAGCGACATCTGCTCAGAGCGGATATAGCCGGCGCCCGTCTCGTCCGTTGCCGGTCCGCCGAACGCGGCGAGATCGCCGGCGAACAATTTTGAGAAATATGAGCTCAGATACGTCCGCATCCCTCGCCCTGCAGGCTTGGCCCCAAGGCGGGCGCCGATTGCGGAACCTCGCTGCAAAGCTTTGACAAACTATGAATTATGGAGGGTGAGGACATCGCAACAAGACGTTGTGATAACCGCGTGCGCGTGCATCGCTAACAAATCGATACAAATGCGCTTGACGGCGATCGGGCGCGGCGCTGCCGGCGGAGCGGCCAATCGAGCGTGGCAGTCAGGGCCCTCAGGCGAAGGCGCATGGCGATAAGTCTTTTCAAATTGTAGCTTTGTCTGTACCACCACAGAAAATAAAAACCTGGGGGAAACAAATGAACAATAACAGCGACAGCTTGGAATTTGATTACGTCGTCGTGGGCGCCGGTTCCGCCGGTTGCGTGCTCGCCAATCGCTTGAGCGCCGACGGCAAGAACTCGGTGCTGCTGCTCGAAGCGGGACCCAAGGACACCAACATCTGGATCCATGTCCCGCTCGGCTATGGAAAGCTGTTCAAGGAAAAAACCGTCAACTGGATGTACCAGACCGAGCCCGAGCCGGAACTGCACGGGCGTCAGGTGTTTCAGCCCCGCGGAAAAGTGCTGGGCGGTTCGAGCTCGATCAACGGTCTGCTCTATGTGCGCGGCCAGCACGAGGATTACGACCGCTGGCGCCAGCGCGGCAATGCCGGCTGGGGCTATGACGAGGTGCTGCCCTATTTCAAGCGGGCGGAAGATCAGCAGCGCGGCGCGAACAAGTATCACGGCGCGGGCGGTCCGCTGCCGGTGTCGGACCGGCGGCATCACGATCCGCTGTCGGAAGCCTTTGTGAAGGCGGCGGACGAGGTCGGCATTCCCACCAATCCCGATTTCAATGGCGCGACCCAGGAAGGCGCCGGCTTCTTCCAGACCACGACGCGGCGCGGCCGCCGCGCCAGCAGCGCGTTCTCCTATCTGCGTCCGGCGGTGAAGCGCGGCAATCTGCATGTCGAGACCTCGGCGCTGGCGCAGCGCATCGTCTTCGAAGGACGCCGTGCGCGCGCGGTCGAATTCAAGCAGGAGGGGCGTGTCCGCACGGCGCGTGCGCGGCGCGAGATCCTGGTCTGCAGCGGCGCCTACAACTCACCGCAACTGCTGCAACTCTCCGGCGTCGGGCCGGCGGAGCTGTTGAGGAAGCACGGCATCGAGGTCGTGCTTGACCAGGCGGGCGTCGGCAATGATCTGCAGGATCATCTGCAGGTGCGGCTGATCACGCGCTGCCTGCAGCGTGTCACGCTCAACGACGTCGTCAATCATCCGCTGCGCCGCCTTTGGGCCGGTGCGCATTATGCGGCCTTGCGGCGCGGACCGCTGACGATCGCCGCCGGCACTTCGGGCGCATTCTTCAAGACCGATCCGCGGCTGGCGACGCCGGACATCCAGATCCACTTCATCCCGTTCTCGACCGACAAGATGGGCGAGAACCTGCACACGTTTTCGGGCTTCACCGCCTCCGTCTGCCAGCTCCGTCCCGAAAGCCGCGGCTCGCTTCGCATCAAAAGCGCGGACCCATCAATGCCGCCGGAAATCCGCATCAATTATCTTTCGACCGAGACCGACCGCCGCGCCTTCATCGACGGCCTCCGCATCCTGCGCAAGATCCTCGCTGCACCGGCGCTGAAGACCTATTGTGCGGAAGAGATCGAGCCGGGCCCGAAGACGGTTAGCGACGAGGATCTGCTCGATTTCTGCCGCCGCACCGGCTCAACCGTCTATCACCCGACCTCGACCTGCCGCATGGGCAACGATGCGCTGGCCGTCGTCGACCAGCGACTCAAGGTGCGCGGCATCGAAGGTTTGCGCGTGGTCGATGCCTCGATCATGCCCGACCTGATGTCGGGTAACACCAACGCGCCGACGATCATGATCGCGGAGAAGGCGTCCGACATGATTTTGGAGGATGCGCGTTAGTTTTGCGTAGCCCGGATGGAGCGAAGCGCAGTCCGGGACTCTTCATTGCGGCGCCGAACCCCGGATTACGCTTCGCTCCATCCGGGCTACGGGCTGACGCATCCAGAAATTCTGCTGTCATCATCCGCGAAGGCGGATGATCCAGTACACGCAGGCCTCTCGGTTCTAATGAGCGCTGGCGGTTACTGGATGCCCCGTCGGAGCCTGTCATCGGGCTCGCCGAAGGCGAGACCCGGTGGCGGCGCATGACGGTGGGAGGGGAGTTCAGCCTCTAAACGCCCGCACCCGCTGCACCATCTGCTCGACATGGGCGATCGGTGTCTCCGGCTGGATGCCGTGGCCGAGATTGAAGATCAGCGGGCCGTTGCCGTAATTCGCCAGCACATCGTCGATTGCGCGATCGAGCGCGTCGCCGCCGGTGATCAGCGCGAGCGGATCGAGATTGCCCTGCACCGCGGCGCGGCTCTGCACGCGTTCGCGGATCATCGCCGGCTCCGCGGTCCAGTCGATGCTGACGGCGTTGACGCCGGTTGCTTCCACATAGGCGGGAAGCATGCCGGCGGCGCCACGGGGAAAGCCGATGATCTTGGCGTCAGGCACCTGCCTACGCACGCCCTCGACGATGCGCCGCGCCGGCTCGACCGACCAGCGTTCGAATTCGCGCGGCGGCAACACGCCGGCCCAGGTGTCGAACAGTTGCAGGCAGTCGGCGCCGGCTTTCAACTGACCGACGAGATAGTGGATCGAATTCTCCACCAGCACGTCAACAATGGCGGCAAACGCTTGCGGGTGCCGATAGGCCATCATCCGCGCCGGTGCCTGATCGGGCGTGCCCTGGCCTGCGACCATATAGGTCGCGACCGTCCATGGCGCGCCGCAGAAGCCGATCAGCGCGATCTTGTCGTCGAGCTCACGCCGCACGCGACGCAGCGCTTCATAGACCGGCTCGAGCTTTGTGAAGTCCGCATGCGCGGCAAGCGTCTGCACTTTCTCTGGCGTATCGAGCGGATCGAGCCGCGGGCCTTCGCCGGCCTCGAACCGCACCGAGCGTCCCAGCGCATAGGGAATGACGAGGATGTCGGAGAAGATGATGGCTGCATCGAAGTTGAAGCGGCGGATCGGCTGCAGCGTGACTTCGGCGGCATAGTCCGGCGTGAAGCAGAGGTCGAGGAAACTGCCGGCCTTGGCCCGCAACTCGCGATATTCGGGCAGATAGCGGCCGGCCTGCCGCATCATCCAGATCGGTGGGATCGGCTGGCGCTTGCCGGCAAGCACTTCAAGAAGCGGCTTGGAAGAAGCTTGGGAATCTTGGGACAAGAAAGGTTCCTGCTGAAACGGCTGACATTTTGACGCTTCTGATACACGGCGCGTCGCTTCCGGCCAAGGCAGATCTGGAACTCCCGGAGAGCACGGTGCGTTGATTGGGCGCAAATGGAGGGAGCATATGGCTGAGAAATTCAATCCGGCGCCGCATGACAAGCATGCCGATGACCCGCGCGAGGCGCTTGCTGCCGATCGCGAGACGCACGAGAAGCTCGAGGCCGGCCTGGAACACACCTTCCCGGCGTCTGACCCCGTGAGCGCGGCCCAGCCCTCGCCGACCAAGCACGATGGCGAGAGCGAAGACCCGTCGCTCTGGGAAAAAGTGAAGGCGGTGTCCCGCTAGCTGTCGTCCTCGCGAACGAGCCTCCGTCGTCCTCGCGAAAGCGAGGACCCATAACCACAGGATCTAGTATTGGACTCGGAACGGCGTCCTGAGTTTTCTTCGAGCACCGGTGGTTATGGGTCCCGGGTCAAGCCCGGGACGACGGCCACATTTCAATAATGCGGCGGCCGCTCGTTGATCGGGGCGGCCGTATTGCTTTCGGCTTCCTGCAACTGCTCGCGCAATTCTGCCACCTGGCGCGTCAGCGCATCGATCTGCTTCCATTGCGCGGTGATGGTCTCGTTCAGCGTCTCGATCGTGTCGTCCTGATAGGCGATCCGCGTTTCCAGCGCATCGATGCGCTCGGCGAGTGTCTTCATATCAGTCGTCTTCGCGTCAGTCATGGGCGGTCTCTTTTCCGCGCTCGCGCAAGCCGTGGCCGAGCGCGACCCGTTCGTCGAATACGAAACATTCACCGCGCCAGCGGCTGTCTTGCTCCGGCATCTCTTCCAGATATTTCAGGATGCCGCCCTTGAGGTGGTACACTTCACCGAACCCGTGCGCGAGCAAAAAGCTGCTCGCCTTTTCGCAGCGGATGCCGCCGGTGCAGAACATCGCGATCTTCCTGTGCCTGGCCGGATCGAGCTCGCGCGCGGCAAAGTCCTTGAACTGTCCGAAACTCTTGATGCCGGGGTCGACCGCGCCCTCGAACGTGCCCAGCGCGACCTCGAAGGCGTTGCGGGTGTCGATTACAAGCGTGTCGGGATCCGCGATCAGCGCATTCCATTCGGCCGGGTCGACATAGATCCCGACCTGCCGCGTCGGATCGACGGAGGCATCGCCGAGCGTGACGATCTCCTTCTTCAGCCGCACCTTCATTCGCTGGAACGGCATCTCGGCGGCCGCTGAGAATTTCAGCTCCAGCCTGTCAAGCCGGCCGCCGAACAGCGCGCCGTGCCCCAGTTCCGCAATAAAGGCGTCGATCGCCTCAGCGCGTCCCGCGATCGTGCCATTGACGCCCTCGCTCGCCAGCAGGATGCTGCCCCTCAACCCGAGACCCGCAGAGATTGCGTGCAAGGGATCGCGCAGCTCCCGGTAATCGGGCAGGCTGGCGAATTGGTAGAAGGCGGCGACTTTCAGCGGCATGGCGCGGATTTATCAGGCGGTTGGGCCAGCGAAAACCCTTAGTCGGATTTCCCGGCGCAACGCAGCTCTGGCATGCCAGCCATTGCCGAGAACGGCACGAATATGTCATGTAGCTCCCGCCCCGCCGGGAACTCCAATGCAGAACAACCAAGCGAGCTACCTTTAATGAGAAACTTCCATTTCGCCGGCCGCTCCACCGTCCATTCCCTCAACGGAATGGTGGCGACCTCGCATCCGGAGGCCGGGCTGGCGGCGATCGACGTGATGCGCGAGGGCGGCACGGCAGTGGATGCGGCGATCGCCGCATCGGCGCTGCTTGCGGTGATCGAGCCGCAATCGACCGGCATCGGCGGGGACTGCTTTGCGCTGGTGCAGCCGAGAGGCGAGGGCAAGATTACGGCCTATAACGGTTCCGGCCGCGCGCCGATGGCGGCGACCGCAGAATGGTATCTCGAGCGCAAGATCCATTCGGTGCCGCTCACTTCGGCGCATGCGGTGAGCATTCCCGGCGCTGTCGACGCCTGGCAGACGATCCTCAATGATCACGGCAAGTTCGGCCTCGACAAGCTGCTGCAGCCGGCGATCAAGGCCGCGGAAGAGGGGTATGTCGTCGCGCCCCGCATCGCCTTCGACTGGAAGAACCAGTTCGAGAAGCTGAAGAACGGCACCAACACCGAGCGCTATCTGCTGCCGCACGGCAAGCCCGCAGTCGCCGGCGACGTGATCCGCCAGCCCGAGCTCGGCAAGACGCTGCGCGCGATCGCGAAGGACGGTCCGAAGGCTTTCTACACCGGTGAGATCGCCGAGGACATGGTCGCGACGCTGCGCAGCATCGGCGGCCTGCACACGCTGGACGATTTCGCTGACCATTCGACCGAGGTCACCGCGCCGATCGGCACCATCTACAAGGGCTACGACGTCTGGCAGTGCCCGCCGAACGGCCCGGGCATCACGATGCTGGTGATGCTCAACATCCTCTCGCGTTTCGATCTCACAAAATTCCCCGCGCTCAGCGTCGAGCGTTTCCATCTCGAGGCGGAGGCCGCGCGCATCGCCTACATGATGCGCGAGCAGTACATCGGCGATCCCCGGCACGTCCATGTCGACGTCGCCGGCATCCTGGCCAAGGAATTCGCCGACGAATACATCAAGAACATCCGGATGGACCGGCTGCTCGAGCTGCCCAATGTCGCGCCGCCGATGAATCCGTCGACGGTCTACATCACCGTGGTCGACAAGGACCGCAACGTCTGCTCCTTCATCAACTCGATCGCGCATTCCTTCGGCTCGGCGATCGTCTCCAACAAGACCGGCATCCTCTTGCAGAACCGCGCCGGCGGCTTCCGCATCCAGCCCGGCCATCCCAATTGCATAGCGCCGGGCAAGCGTCCCTTGCATACGATCATCCCGAGCCTTGCGACCAAGAACGGCCGCGCGATCATGCCGTTCGGCGTGATGGGCGGGCAGTACCAGCCGGTCGGCCAGACCCGTGTGCTGACCAACATCCTCGACTATGGCTGCGACGTGCAGGAAGCGATCGACATGCCGCGCGGCCTGCATTACGAGGGCGTCTATCAGCTCGAGGACAGCGTGCCGGCCGCGATCGTCGAAGGCCTGAAGAAGATCGGGCACAAGACCACCAGCGTGGTTGCTCCGCTCGGCGGCGGACAGGCGATCTGGATCGACTGGGACAAGGGCACGTTGACGGGCGGTTCCGATCCGCGCAAGGACGGCTGCGCGCTCGGCTATTGATGCTGGGCGCCAATCCGAAAGGTGGTAACATGAACTTCACTCGACGCACCGTCGTCAAGACCATCGCTGCCGCCGCGGCCGCGATCTCCGTTCCGGCCCTGTCGAAGATGGCATCGGCCCAACCAGCAGGAAAAACCGTGACGACACCTTCAGGATTGCAAATCATCGACACCGTGGTCGGCACCGGTCCTTCACCGAAGCCCGGCCAGATCTGTGTCATGCATTACACCGGCTGGCTCTACGAGAACGGCCAGAAGGGCAAGAAATTCGACTCGTCGGTGGATCGCAACGAGCCGTTCGAATTTTCGATCGGCCAGCGCAAGGTGATCACCGGCTGGGACGAGGGCGTCGGTACGATGAAGGTCGGCGGGAAGCGCACCCTCATCATCCCGCCCAATCTGGGCTATGGCGCGCGCGGCGCCGGCGGCGTGATCCCGCCGAATGCGACGCTGATGTTCGACGTCGAATTGCTGGCCGTGAAGTAGAGGCCCAGCTCTCTCCGTCATGGCCGGGACAAAGCCGGTCATGACGGGCAGAAGCGAGTAGAGCATCTGTTTCGTCTGGCCTATGACCGCGAGTTTCTGTAGCGTTACCGCGACAGTCTTTTTGAAGGCAGCAGAGATGAGCGGTACCCACGATCACTCCCATTCCCACGACCATGACGAACGCTGGAAGCACGACGGCGTCCGCGTTATTCCCGGCAACCAGCTCGATCCGAACGTGCCGTCGACGGCCGGCATGGACCGCAAGGCCGCGATCAACTTTGCCCGCGTCGGCGCGCAGAAGCTGTGGGCCGGCACCGTGACCATCAAGCCTGACGCCAAGACCGGCGCGCATCATCACGGCCATCTCGAAAGCATCATCTATGTCGTGAAGGGCAAGGCGCGGATGCGCTGGGGCGAGCATCTGCAATTCACGGCCGAAGCCGGCCCCGGCGATTTCATCTTCGTGCCGCCCTATGTGCCGCATCAGGAGATCAACGCCAGCCCGGACGAAGTGCTCGAATGCGTGCTGGTCCGCAGCGACGGCGAGGCGGTCGCGATCAATCTCGACATCGAGCCGGTGGAGAAGCCGGAGACGGTGCTGTGGGTCGATCCCGTCCACCGCCATCCCGATGAGAAGAAATGACGGCGAAGCCGCGATGTCATTATTGGGACCTCGCGGCGATGATGGCGTTAGAATTGCCGCGAGCGATACTGCTCGTACTCCAGCCGGCAGGCCTTGCTGAAGCCATGCAGGAGGTCGATGGCATGGTCTTCGGCCATGCCTCGCAGTTCGACGAAGGTCTTGTCGGGCTCGGTGTAGGTATCGAGGATTCTCTGCGCAACCCGTTCGGCCTCGTCGACGATCCCGGCGGATGACAAGACCCGCATCCGCGAGATCTTGGCATAAATCCCGACCAGATCTGAAATGTCGGGTTTCTCGTGCTGGAGCGCGTCGATGTAGCATTTCGATGCGATCTCGATGAATTCGCGATAGATGTCCTGCCGGCGCAGATTTTCGCCGGCAGACCATTGCGAATGCGCCATGGTGCGCTGGGTGAACCACGCCGCCGTTGCCGAGGTCAGGCCTCCGATGGCGGCACCGGCCAGTGCTGCAAAACCCGAGATCAAGGACGCGTCGGTCATGTGACGATCATGGCTGGACGATGTGCTTCGAAAGATGCTTCCGTCGTTGTCGACGTCGCGGTCGGTTCAGGACGTCCAGGAAGCGCTGATCTTGGGGGCCTGGGCCGACCCTGCTTCAAGCCCGGTCTTCCAGTGCAGGCACTTGGTGGTTCGCCCGATCCCGGGGTTGAAGGCATTGCAGGGGTCCAGCGCCTTGTAGTGTTCGACCAGCGCAGGCTTCGCATGATAGAGATGGCCGACATTATGCTCGGCTGGATATTCGGCACCGCGCTGATCGAGCAGTTTCCACATCTGCTCCTCGATCGCCAGACAGTCATGTCCTTTCGCCACGATGTAGTCCTGGTGGAAGACGTGGCAGAAGAAGTGGCCGTAATAGAGCTTGTGCATAAGCTTTGCATCGATGTCGGGCGGCAGGCTTTCGCACCACTGCTCATCATTGCGGCGCAGCGCGACATCAAGGGCGACAATGTCTTCGACCTCGCGGGCGTGGACGGCGCGATAGCGCACCGCAGCGCCCGCAGCGGCGAAGCGGTGGAGCATCGCCTTGGCGCCTTCGTCCTTGGTGCAGGTGAAGAAGTCGCCGTTCTCTGAGGGAAACATCGACGTCAGATATTGCTCGGCTTCCTCGATGCCGTCATCGCCCATCTGCAGGATCAGGTGATGTTCGAAGCGGTCGCGATAGTCCATCATTCGCTTCGGCAGGTGACGCGGAAACAGCGAACTCGCAAATTGCATGATCCTGTCGCTGAGGTGTCCCGGCAGGAAAGCCAGGCGCTCGCAAATGCCGTCAAAGCGTCCCTTGATTGCGAACAGCATCGGCAGCCAGGCAGTGCCGAGATAGTGGATCGCCAGAAACGTGTCCTTGCCGTATTTTTCCGCAATGTCGAAGGCCGTGCGGTGCAGATATTCGCCGGAGATCGGCAACGACTTGAAGCTGGCCAGGACGTGCCGGCGGATCGTCTCGAGTTCGGAAGGATCGTTGGAGCCGATATAGAAGGCACCGGTTCGCGCGGTCTTGGCGAAGGTATCGAGCCGCACCGCCATCAGCATGACCTTGCCGGCGCTGCCTGACGCCTCGAACAGCCGGTGCGGATCGGCGTTGAAGCGGGCGGCGGTCGGCGCATCGATGTCGCGGACATGAGTCGCATAGTCATGGTCGGATGCGAGCCGGTTCGAATCGTTCGCGACGTCGGCCTCGGTGAAGGCTCCGCTTTCGAGCCTTTCCAGCATCGCTTCGGGATCATTGCCGAGGTTGATGCCGAGATGGTTGACAAGGTGAACGTCGCCAGCTTCGTCCATCCGGGCGAACAGGGCGAGTTGTGTGAAGGCGGGGCCGCGGTGGATCAGCGCGCCGCCTGAATTGTTGCAGATGCCGCCGAACACGGAGGCGCCGATGCAGGACGAGCCGATTACGGAATGAGGCTCCCGCCCCAGCGGCCGGAGCCGGTCCTCGAGCTGATAGAGCGTCGTGCCCGGCAGGCACACCACCTGCTTGCCGTCGTTGATGAGGTGGATGCCGGCGATCCGCATGGTGCTGATCAATACGATGCCACGGTCATAGTCGTTGCCGTCGGGCGTGGAGCCGCCGGTAAGACCGGTATTGGCGGCCTGCATGATCACGATCTTGTTCGCGGCGACGCAGGCCTTCAACACCCGCCACTGCTCGACGAGGGTGCCGGGACGGACCACTGCGACGACCTGACCATGCCCGAAACGGAAGCCGGTGCAAAATCTGCGGGTGCTCTCCATGCCGGTCAGCACATGGGACCTTCCGACGATGCTGGAAAGACGCTTAAGAAGGGCGGCGTCATCCGTGACGCTCTCTTCGCCGTCGTTGGTCGAGTTGGGCGGCAATCGAACAGCAGACGCCATGGCTGAAGGCTCCAGTTATTGTAACGCAGCCGCTGCCTCTATTCGTAAAGCCGCCTTTTCCTGAATGTCAAAAACCAGGGGTGGGATTTCTGCGCCCATGACGCAAGCGTGATGCAAGACTACCGTGCAAACAGAAAAGGCGAGGCGGAGATGCCTACCGAATAGGCGCCGGATCGGCAGCGCAGCACAACGTTACGCGGCGCTGCCGATCCGCAAAGCTCACGCAAACACGCCGTGGTCGATCGTCCCATTCGGCACCACGTAGCCGTAGCGCATGTTCGACGGCTCCGGCCCGGCCTTCTCGTACTCGGCTCTCATCATCGCGAAGCGGTCGCCCTTCAATTCCAGCATCGCGCGCTTGGGCTGGATGTCATAGAGCCGGGCATTGTTGTCGCCGAAGATCGCGCGCTTCACCGGTCCGTCTGCAGGACCGAGCGGCGCATAGCCGAATTTCTTCTGCATCGCCTCGGGGATCTCGAGCCTTCTGAGGCCCTCGATCTGCCATTGCGGCGCGCCGGTCCAGAGCGAGTCCGAGCCCCAGCAGACGTGGTCGACGCCGAGACCCTTGATCAGCGTGCCCATCAGCGCGGCGCAGACATTCGGCTCGGCCACCAGCGTGGTGGCAAACAACTGCCCGACGTCGCCATAGACATTGTTGACGCCATACTGCGCCGGGATGTCCGCAAGGTCAGAGGTCCAGGCGATGCGGCCGGTGCGCTCGAACTCGGCGAGCGCCACCTTGGGGTCACCGCCGACATGGCGATAGGCGGAGTGATAGATGATGAAGTTGAGCTGCGGCCAGTCCTTCGCGGCTTGCCCGACATCGGCGACGTCTGCGAAGCCGCGCAGGTTCGGATATTGCTTCTCGATGCCCGGCGGGAACAGTCCCTTGTGCACGCAGACATT
Source organism: Bradyrhizobium sp. LeoA1Lang (assembly GCF_055413685.1). Taxonomy (NCBI): domain Bacteria; kingdom Pseudomonadati; phylum Pseudomonadota; class Alphaproteobacteria; order Hyphomicrobiales; family Nitrobacteraceae; genus Bradyrhizobium; species Bradyrhizobium sp. LeoA1Lang. The sequence continues at coordinate 87,828 of NZ_JBVAPG010000010.1, forward strand.
CTTGATGCCCGCCTTCACCATTTTCTCGTAACCCTTGTAGGCGACCTTCTCGTCGTCCATCCGCCACGGATAACGGCTGATCTCCTTGTGCGTGTTGTCGCCGATCGTGTAGCCCTTGCAGGATTCAGGTTTCAGCGCCAGCGCCGCATCGAGCTTGTCGAGCCAGCCGGGCTGGCCGGGCGTGAAGATCGCGTGACAGAACACCCGCCGCGAGCCGGCCTCGTCGTTGATCTTCTTGCGCGCGTCCGCCATCTGCTCGTTGGTCAGGAACCAGTCCTGCTCGATGTCGGAGGGCGCCGACGAGATCAGCGCGATCTTGGTGTCAGAGTCGAGAAACATCTCCTTCTTGTAGTTGTTGAACTTCAGATCCTCGATGGTCTGCTCGTGCTCGCTGAGCTGCTTGTTCCAACCCGCCTTGCCGACCGCCTTGCGCATCTCGACAAAGCCCATGATGCGGGTGTCGTCGCGCAGGAAATGCGTGTGCATGTCCATGATGAACTGGTCTTTCAGCGCGTCCGCGCGCTCCTGCGCCATCGCAGGCGTTGCGGCTTCGGCCTTGCTCACCGCGAACAGCGGTCCATAGACCTCGTTCATCGCCACGAAGGAGGCCGCCATGCCGGCTGCGGTCTGGAAGAATCTCCGGCGGTCCATGCCTTGCTTGGCGCCGATCTCGTCGGCCATCGCGAGCAGCCGCGCCTCGACCTCGCGCTGCCGTTCGTTCTGCGGGTCGGGATAGAACTCGTCGCTGGAAACGATCTGGGTCGGGATCGGTGTCGGATATTGGCAAAGTTCCGACGGCATCAAAGCTGCAAGTTCTTCTTCGGTGAGATTGCTGCTCATGACGTGCTCCCTGGATTGCGCCGGATTTTCTCCGGTCTCGCGGCAGCGGAGACTAGGCTCAGTTTTGCAAAGCGTCCGCGACTTCTTCCCGCGGCAATGTTCACAAACGCGTGCGCCGGGTTTTGCAACGCGCGCGGACGGCGCGATCATTTGCCGCTCTCTCGCAACGCCGCGCCAACGCTGCTAAAGTCATGCCCATCGATCGGACAGAGAATCCGAAACCACCGGGGAGACAAGCGATGGCGCGTTTCGAACACACGGTCCCACGGCGCACGGTCATCAAGGGCATCGGTGCCGGTCTTGCCGCCGGCACAATCGGCGCGTCGCCGCTGCGGGCCGAGACGCCGGTTCCGCCGCAAGGCGAAGAGATCTGGAGCAGCGAATACTGGGCGAAGAAGGGCGATGTTCCGCTCTGGATGTACCGCAAGCGGATCGGCGCCCCGAAGGCCGGGGAGCCGTCGCGGCCAGTGGTGTTCTTCGTTCACGGCTCGTCGGTGACTTCGCGCGTGTTCGACGTCAGCGTGCCCGCCAAGGGCGAGTATTCCGTGATGAATGAATTCGCCCGCTATGGGTTCGACTGCTGGACCATGGACCGCGAGAATTACGGCAAGTCGGGCCGCACGTCGGGCAATTCCGATATCGCCAGCGGCGTCGAGGACCTGAAAGCCGCGGTCGAGGTCATCGCCGGTGCGACCGGCCGGCAGAAGTATCATTTCGTCGGCGAGTCCTCAGGCGCGCTGCGCGCCGGCGCCTACGCCATGGCCGCGCCCGAGCGGATCGATCGCCTAGTGTTCACGGCATTCACTTACAAGGGCGAGGGATCGCCGACGCTGGCAAAGCGCGCCGAGCAGCTTGACTATTACCGTTCGCACAACATGCGCAAGCGCGACCGCGACATGATCCGCTCGATCGCGACCCGCGACAAGCCCGGCACCTCCGACCCCGCCGTGATGGAAGCGCTGGCGGATGCGGAATTGCAGTTCGGCGACCAGATCCCGACCGGCACCTATCTCGACATGACCGCCAATCTGCCGGTGGCGCATCCCGAAAAGGTGCTGGCGCCGGTGCTCCTGATTCGCGGCGAACATGACGGCATTGCGACGGTCGCCGATCTCGAGGAGTTCTTCAACCGGCTGCCGAACGGCGACCGCCAGTTCGTCATCCTCCCCGGCACAGCCCATTCGGTGGTGCTCGCGATAAACCGGCAATTGTTCTGGCACGTGACGCGGTCGTTCCTGACCATGCCGACGCCGATCGCGACGTAAGGGCGCTTGGGTTCCCACCGCAAAAATTTCTTCACCCCCCTTGTCGGACTCGCGCCCGCCCATCCGTCCTTGGGCCGGACCCCATGCAAAGGAGCCCTTGATGTCCAAAATGATCTTCCTGAACCTGCCGGTCACTGACCTCGCCCGCGCGACCGCCTTCTATCAGGCGATCGGCGCGGCCAAGAATCCGCAATTCTCCGACGATACCGCTTCCTGCATGGTGTTCTCCGACACCATTCACGTCATGCTACTCACGCATGACAAGTTCCGGCAATTCACGCCCAAGAAGATCGCCGACGCAAAAACATCGAGCGAGGTCCTGATCTGCCTCTCGGCCGACAGCCGCGACGCCGTCGACGACATCGTCGGCAAGGCCACCGGCGCCGGCGGCAGTGCCGACCCCGGGCCGAAGCAGGATTTCGGCTTCATGTACGGCCGCAGCTTCGAGGATCTGGACGGTCACATCTGGGAAGTGATGTGGATGGATGTCGAGGCGGCCACCAAGGCCGCAACCGCCGGCGCTTGATCGTCGATCACGTAAAGGAGTTTCTCGTGTCCAAGATTACCCCTTGCCTGTGGTTCGACGGCGAAGCCGAGGAAGCGGCCAAGCTCTACGTTTCGCTGTTGCCGGATACCCGGATCGAGACGGTCCAGAAGAACCTCATCGATGGTCCCGCCGGCAAAGCCGGCACAGTGCTGTTGGTGGAGTTCACATTGGCCGGTCAGCGCTTCATGGCGCTGAACGGCGGGATGCGAATGGAATATACGCACGCCGTCTCTTTCGTGATCGACTGCGCCGACCAAGCCGAAGTCGACCGGCTCTGGGACGCGCTGCTCGCCAATGGCGGCAAGGCCGAGCAATGCGGCTGGCTGAAGGACCGCTTCGGCGTCTCCTGGCAGATCGTGCCGAACGTCCTGCCCAAATATATCAGCGGCCCCGACAGGGCCGGCGCACAGCGGGCGATGCAGGCCTTGCTCGGCATGGTCAAGCTGGATATCGAAGGCCTGCGCCGCGCGTATGAGGGCAAGTCCGCGGCGTGACACCAGCGCAAATGCGTAGGGTGGGCAAAGGCGCTCTTCGCGCCGTGCCCACCCTCAGCACTCTATTCGTGATGGTGGGCACGCTTCCGCCTTCGCTCTTCGAGCTACGGCGGACAAGTCGCTTTGCCCAGCCTACGCGTCTCAGTCCTACGACGTCGATTTCTGGTGACGGTCGACGCGAAATAGTTCAATGCGGTGGACAGAAAAATCGGCGGCGCTCACAATTGGCTTTCTTGCTGCACCGCGATCGCCGAAGATATCGTGCCTGAATCACCTTCCGTTTCATTCGCGCGCACTGTTCTCACCGCGGCAAGCATCTTTATCGTCGCGCATCTCCTGCTCCTGATCGGTGTGACCGCGCCGGAAAAATTCTACTTCGACGAGGTGCATTACGTGCCGGCGGCGCGGCAGATGCTGGAGCCGGTGATGCGAGAGCCGATGCTCAACCCGATGCATCCGCCGCTCGCCAAGCAGCTCATCGCGCTGTCGATCAGGATTTTCGGCGACAATCCATTCGGCTGGCGCTATCCCGCCGCACTGTTCGGAGCGCTGGCGCTGGTCGCGGTCTATCTCGGCGGACTGGCGCTGTTCACCCGGCAGTCATCGGCGATCGCGGCAATGCTAATCGCGGCATTCAACCAGATGCTGTTCGTGCAGTCGCGAATCGCGATGCTCGATATTTTCGCGCTCGCCTTCAGCCTGTTCGCGATCGCGGCGTTCGCCTACGGCTTCAGGCGGGCGCGGCCGCAGCTTTACTTTGCGCTTGCCGGGATCGCATCCGGCCTCTCTGCCGCCTGCAAATGGAGCGGCCTGTTCGTGCTCGCAACCTGCATCGCAATCGTCGCCGTGATTCGGCTGACGCAGGGCTGGCGCACGCAGTTCGCCGATCCCAAGCCGGAGGACTGGTACCGGCCCGACCTCTGGCCCGATTTTCGTCCCGGTCACTTTGCCGCATGCTTCGTGCTGTTGCCCGCGATCGTCTATCTCGCCAGCTTTGTTCCGCTCTGCGGATTTTCGTTTCCCGATATCCTGGAGGCGCAGCGCCGCATCTTTGCCGACAACACCACCACCGCGATCGCCGGCCACACCTATATGAGCCCATGGCCGTCCTGGCCGTTCCTGGTGCGCCCGGTCTGGTATCTCTTCGACAAGCTCGGTGACGACCGTATCGCCGCAGTGGTGCTGCTCGGCAATCCCCTGATCCTGTGGCCGGCGCTGGCCGCGCTCGCCGTGGCCTTGCGCGACTGGATCGTGGTGCGGCGGGCGGATGCGTTCCTGGTGCTGGCGTTCTATTTTGGTCCCTATCTCGCCTGGGCATTGCTGCCGCGCACGCTCGGCTTCATCTATTACTACCTGCCGGCCGCGACCACCGCGAGCTTTGCCCTGGTCTACGCGCTGACCCGCGGCCGGACTCCGCGCTGGCTGCTATGGGCCTTCGTCGCCATCGGCGCGCTGGGCTTTGCGGTCATGCTGCCGATCTCGGCGGCCTTCATCGGTACCTCGACGGCGACGTTCAACCACCTGATGCTGTTCCGGGGCTGGATCTGAGCTGTCGCGGCGGGCTTGACGTGCCGCACCCCCTCATGGATTTTGGCATGCAAAGGTAGGTCCATCGATCTGCTTCAAGGCAGTGGAACGACCGTCATGCTGGAGCGTCTCTTCGATTCGTCAACGCTTTCCCCGCACGGAATTTGCCTGCTGTGGGAACCTGGACTGATCTGGCTCCACGTCATCTCTGATGCGGTGATCGCGGCCGCCTACTTCTCCATCCCCGTGGCGCTCGCCATCTTCGTGTCGAAGCGGCGCGACGTCGCGTTCGGCTGGGTCTTCTGGGCTTTTGCGCTTTTCATCCTGTTCTGCGGCTTCACCCACGTGCTGTCGATCGTCACGCTCTGGGTGCCGATCTACGGCATCGAGGGCATCGTCAAATTGTTGACGGCCGCCGCGTCCATTGTCACCGCCGCCATGCTGTGGCCGCTGCTGCCGAAGCTCTTGGCGCTGCCCTCGCCGTCGCAGCTCCGCGAGGCCGAGGACTTGCTGCGACAGTCGCAGCAGGTGACCGGCGGCGTGGTGCACGATTTCAACAATCTCCTGACTGTTATCAGCGGCAACCTCGAAATCGCCGCGCGCAGCGTGCAATCGGACGGTGGCGTCAAGCGCGACCGACTGGCGCGCGTGATCGGCAATGCCTCGACCAGCGCGCAGAGGGCGGCGCTATTGACACAGCAGCTCCTCACCCATGCGCGGGGCGAGCCGCCCGATCTCAAGCCCGCCTACCAGGCGCCTCTAACAACCGCCAACCCGGTCAAGGCGGACAGCGCGCCGGTGGTCGGGAGTGCCGGCAACGAGACGATCCTGGTGGTCGAGGACGAAGACAGCGTGAGGTCCTTCCTTGTGGAGACTCTGCAGGACCTCAACTACAAAGTCCGTGAAGCCGCCAATGGCTCAGCCGCGCTGGCACTGTTCAAGAGCGGGCGGTTCCATGTCGACCTGCTGCTCACCGACATCATCATGCCCGGCCTGAACGGCCGCGAACTGGCCGACGAACTGCACCGTATCCAGCCTAACCTGAAGGTGCTGTTCATGACCGGCTATGCGGGTAACGCCGTCGGCGACCAGGATCGGCCCGACGACGACGTATCGCTGTTGCAGAAGCCGCTGACGCAGACCGTGCTCGCGGCAAGGATCAGGGAAATGCTCGACAAGCCGTAGCCCCGTAGCCCGGATGAAGCGAAGCGTAATCCGGGTCCATCTCGCCGTGTCTCGAACATTTCCCGGATTGCGCTGCGCTTCATCCGGGCTACGGCGACTACATCACTGCGACGCCGTCTTGGCTTCCATGTTGACGACCTGAACCCGGCGGTTGGTCGGATCGAGCGGTGCGTTCGGATCTTTCGGCTTGCTCTTGCCGTAGCCGACGGTGACCAGGTTGGAGCCGTTGATGCCGTAGCGCTCGGCCAGGTATTTCTTGATCGTGTCGGCCCGCCGCTCGCTGAGCTCCTGGTTGTAGGCTTCGCTGCCGACTGCGTCGGTGTGGCCGGCGACCACGAAGGTCGAACCCTTCAGGCTCGGATTCGACAGCGCCTTGCCGAGTTCCTGCACGACCTGTGCCGAGCTCTTGCTGATCTCGGCCGAATTGAAGTCGAAATGGATTTCGAGGTTGATCTGCGGCTTGGTCGCGGCGAGCTCGGCAATCTCCTCGCGCTCGCCGAGCGAGAGCGAGCGGGTCGGACGGTTGCGCAGGCTGTCGACGAACTTGGTCTCCTTGGCGGTCGCCGCGGTGTCGACCTGCTCTGGGCCGGTCGACAGGCCGCGGGTCAGCGGCTTGGATTTGAGGGCGTTTACGATCTGGTCGGCCCGAACGACACTGTCGCCGGCGAACGCCAGGCCCGCCGTCATCGACAGCGCGGCGCCGATCGTCAGGATGGAAACTCCATGAAAGCGGGTCATCGTCTTAAATCCTCTTTAAGTATGCGCTGGCCGGATTGGCTCGCCTGACGCTTTGATGCTGCGACGATAGGTCAGGTTCAAAGCCCGGAATGTGACCCAGATCACCTTGACGATCTATAGGGATACCCCTATATTCAGTTGTCGTGAACAAGACGCCAAGTCAAAAGTCCTGCATCTTTCTCGGTTCCAGTCTGAAGGATCTGAAGCGATTTCCGGCATAGGTGCAAAACCGGGTCGGCTATGCGCTACATCAGGTCCAGAACGGAGATGAGCCGTTGGCTGCAAAGGCGCTGAAGGGCTTCGGCGGCCGAACCGTTTTGGAGCTTGTTGACGATTTTGACACCGATACCTATCGGACCGTTTACACGGTCCGGTTCGCGGATACCGTTTATGTGCTTCATGCCTTCCAGAAGAAGGCAAGAAAAGGGATCGCGACGCCGCAGCGAGATATCGAGCTGATCAAAGCGCGTTTGCGTGATGCTGAATCGCACTACCGGACGCATTTCGGCAAAGGGCAAGAACGATGAGCAAGCGGAAGCTGGAAGCCTATCAGAGCAGCGGCAACGTGTTCGCAGACCTCGGTTTGCCGAACGCGGAAGAACGGCTGCTAAAGGCCAATATCGTGAACGAACTGCATCGGCTGATCAAAGATCGCGGGCTTACTCAAGTGAAAGCAGCCAAGCTCATCGGTATCCATCAGCCGGATCTGTCCCGCCTCCTGCGCGGCGATTTCGAGGACTACTCGGCGGGACGTCTCATGAAAATGCTGACGGTGTTCGAGCAGGATGTCGAAATCACCATGAAACCAAGCCGCAAGTCCGGCGCGCCAGGACGCATCATCTTCAAATCGGCCGCTGCCTAGTGGTTCATCACAGTGATTTTGACGTTTTGATACCGAGCCATTCGAGGATCGGCAAGTTTTCGGGTGGCAGGAGAATCTCGATGCTTCGGGGAACGCCGGGCTGACGGCGAATGAAGCCGTTTCGTTCGAGGGTGACGATCATTTGGTGGACTGACGGCGGGCTGACGCGGAAATGGCGCTGAATGTCGGCTTCGGCTGGCGGCTGTCCGAACATGTACGAATAGGTATGGATGAAAGCGAGGTAGTGCCCCTGCTTCTCGGTTAAGCGCGCGCCAGATTTTTGACTCATGGATCGATTCGTCCCGGCCTCCGACAAGGAGGCAAAGCATGAATGTACGTTATCGGGTCGAATTGAGCCAAGCCGAGCGCGACGAACTGACGGCGATGCTCGGCGGCGGCAAG
>NZ_JBVAPG010000110.1:0-28372 GCF_055413685.1 Bradyrhizobium sp. LeoA1Lang
GAGATACGGTCCCATTGCGTGTCGTTCAGAACGAGCCGATCCAGAACCCCCAAGGCTTCCTCCTAAAAGAAAGCCTTGAATCACGTTCCGTCTGATTTGAGAATCCCAAGAGTCCACACAGCCTAGGATGCTGCCGGCCCCGGCGCCGAGAAAATCGCGGTCGACATCGGCGGGCTGGTCCGGATCGGAAGGAAATGCCCGCGTCGTCGCCGCGGTCTGGACCATCACGACGATGGCGACCAGGAGAGCCAATGACAGCAGCTTGACCCATCGTTCCGGAGAGATCTCAGGAAACGACGGCATCGGCAGCGTGCCCGGCACGGTGCCGACCACGCTGACCCCTTTGGTTTCCAATCCGCCCCAGATCACGGCGGCGGTCGCCGCCACCAGCGCGACCAGTGCGCCGGGAATCCTGGCGCTGATGGCCTCGGATCCGGCAACAAAGGCCAGCACGAAAAGCCCGATGCTGACGGAGTAGAAGTTGGCGGCAGGAAGATGCTCTGCAATCTCCGCGATCCGCTCGAGCATCGGTCCTTTCGGTGGCGGTACGCCGAGCACGACGGGCAGTTGCGAAACCATGATGTGGATGGAGATGCCGGCAAGAAAGCCGATGGTGACCGGGGTCGACAGCAGGTTGGCGATCCAGCCGAGGCGAAACAGGCTGCCGGCGACCAGGATCACTCCGACCATCAGCGCCAGGGCCGCGGCAAGCGCGATAGCCTCCGGGGAGCCGGCGGCTGCCATCAGCGCAAGGCCGCCGGCGAAGATCGGCGTGATCGTGGAGTCGGCGCCGCATGACAGAAAGCGGTTGCTGCCCAGCATGGCAAAACCGAGCGAACCTGCGATGAAGGCGAAAAAGCCGATCTGGGGGGCGAAGCCGCCGAGGCGCGCAGTCGCCATCTGCTCGGGTATTGCGATCGCGGCCAGTGTCAGGCCCGCGATCAGGTCGCCGGGCAAATCGCCCGGCCGGAACGCGGCCAGCGAGCGGAAGATCGGCCAGGAGCGGCCTGCGGGCGTGTCCTCGGCCATCGGTCCTCGGTGCGATTAGCGTAAGGGCCGCCCACTATTCGACATCGTGATGCGAAAGGCCAGCATTGCTTTGGCGCTGGCACAAGTCTGACCAAGCCTCAGCCGATATTCTGCAGCGCCGGAAACGTCTCGAGCAGCCAGATGCTGACATTGGTGACGGCGCCGGTGAGAAAGCCGATGCCGGTGATGATCATCAGCACGCCCATGACGTGCTCGACCGTCCGGAGATGCCGCTTCATCCGCGCGAACAGTGACGAGAACTGTTTGACCGCGAACGCTGCAAGCAGGAAGGGGATGCCGAGCCCGGCGGAATAGATCGCAAGCAGCGCGGCGCCCTTGGTCACGGTCGCCTCGGCTGCTGCGATCGAAAGGATCGCGGCGAGGATCGGGCCGATGCAGGGCGTCCAGCCGAACGCAAAGGCGAGCCCCATCGCATAGGCGCCCCACAGCCCGACCGGCTTCGGCATGCTCATCCGGCCCTCGCGCATCAATATCCCGATCCGCGTCAGCCCGAGGAAGTGCAGTCCCATCACGATGATGACGATGCCGGCGACGATGGAGAGCTGTGCCGACCAGGCGCGGATCAGCCCGCCGATCAGGGAGGCGCTGGCGCCGAGCGCCACGAACACGGTGGAGAAGCCGAGCACGAACATCAAGGCCGCCGTCATGACTGCGCGCTTGGAGGCCTGCGTGCTCTCGTCATGGGCGACATGCTCGATGGTCGCGCCGGTCAGATACACCAGATAGGGCGGCACCAGCGGCAGCACGCAGGGCGACAGGAAACTGACTAGTCCGGCGATCAAGGCTGCCGGGATCGAGACATCGTGCATCAACTGACCTTCGAGAGCGGCATCTGGCGTCGCAACCTATTGACGTGGACGGCGACAAGTTTCCAGAGGTTTCATGCGCTGAAAGCCTAACAGATCGGTCACAGGCCCGTGTCCGGGCATTGATCGCGAATCGTCTCCGCAATTCTACGGGATAAACGCTGGACAAGCCGGCGCCGTCAGGCTCAAACTTCAGTCCCGCGACAAGCCTCGGCCGCCAGCCGGGACAATAAAATCATGCGGACGCCTGCAATCCAAAGATGGGCGCCGCAAAAAGGAAACGAACGGGAGCATCACACATGGCTATTTCACGCCGCAACATGCTGTTGGGAAGCGCCGGCGCCTTGGGCGCCGCATCATTTTCGTTCCCAAAGCCTGCCATTGCCCAGTCCGAGCCGATCAAGATCGGTTGCCTCGCGGCGATCACCGGCCCGAGTTCCGCGCCGACCGTCGGTTTCAACCGCGGCATCAATTTTGCGGTGGACAGCATCAATGCGGCCGGCGGCGTCAAGGGCCGCAAGATCGAGCTCGTCATGCGCGACACGCAGGGTGATCCGACCAAGGCGGTGAACGCGACGCAGGAATTGATCAGCCAGGCCAAGGTCCATGCCATCTGGGGGCCGGTCAATTCCGGCGAAGCGCTCGCCACCACGCCGATCATGGCGCGGGCCAAGATCCCGGACATTCACCCTTGCGTGGTCGAAACCCTGATCGACACCACCAAATATCCGAACGCCTTCCGCATGGCGCCGTCGAACAGCCAGTGGGACGACGCGGTCCGCAACTATTGCCTCAACGTCCTCAAGGTGAAGAAGGTCGCCGTCATCGGCGACACCACGGGCTATGGCGTGACCGCGGTCGGCGCCTCGGTAGCGGCGTTCAAGAAGGACGGCGCCGACGTCGTCTACCAGGCCAACATCGATGCGACCCAGCCGGACATGACGCCCGACATGCTGCGCGCCAAGAATGCGGGCTCCGAGGCCATCGTGGTCTGGAGTGTCACCACCGGCATGGAGGCGCGGATGTTCAACACCCGCGCCGCTATGGGCTGGGACGTGCCGTTCGTCGGCCATCCCTCGCTCGCCTCGGGTGAACTCGCTGGCCTCGTCGAGAAGCCCGAGAACTGGAAGAAGGTCTACGCGATCGGTTACAAAAGCTGCAGCTACGATGCATCCGGCAAGCTGCCGCCGAAGAGTGAGGAGCTCGTCGCGCGCCTGGCCAAGGCGAATGTCGCGCTCAACGACACGCTGTTGTGGTGGGTCGCGGGCGGCATCGACGCGATCGAGCTGATCGCCAAGGCGGTCGCCGAAAGCGGTTCGACCGAAAGCGCGGGCCTCGTCAAATACTGGAACACGCTGTCGAAATATCCCGGCTATTTCGGCACCTACACCTTCACGCCGACGCAGCATAACGGCTACCCGACCGAAGAGATCGTGATGTCGGAGGCCAGCACCGCCAAGAACGGCACGTTCGCGCTGGCGCCGGGCTATACATAGGCCGGCGGCAGAGGGTGCATCCGATGCTCGCCTCGATCCTCGCATCCGGTCTCGCGGCGGGCGCGATCTACGCGCTCGTCGGCGTCACCTACAACACGATGTTCTCGACCTCGCGGGTGATGAGCTTCACCGCGGGTCAGCTTGCCATGCTCGGCGGCGTGCTCGGCTCGATGTTCACCTTGAAGATGGGCATGCCCATCATCGTGGGCTTCGTCCTGACGCTGGCCGCGTGCGCGATCGTCGGCGTCATCACCGAGTTCGTCGCTGTGCGCCCAGTCCTGAAGAGCTTGGACCAGCATCTCTACGTGCTCTCGACGCTGGCGCTGGCCTTGATGATCCAGCAGATCGCGGCGATCAAATGGGGCACCGAGCCGCAGCCGTTCCCGCGCGTGATCGGGCTCGGCAGCGGCGTCTGGGAGGAGAAGTTCTGGCTGCCGGTCATCGCCTGCGCGGTGACGATCGTGGCGCTGGAATATCTCTACCGCCGCACTCTGGTTGGCCGCGCCTTTGTCGCGATCGCGGAGGATAATTTCGCGGCACGTGCGCTCGGTCTTCCCGAGCGCAATCTGAGGGTGGCAAGCTACGCGCTGGCCGGTGTGATCGGCGGCATCGCCGGCTTTTCCGGCGGCCAGCTCCTGCTGGCGTTCTTTGCCAATGGCGCGCTGCTCAACTTCTACGGCTTCGTGCCGGTGGCGCTCGGCGGCCTCGGCAACAACCGAGGCGCCATTTTCGGCGGGCTGGCACTCGGCCTGTTCCAGCAGGCCGCGAATTTCCTGGTCGGCGGCATCTTCTCGTCCGTTGCCGTCTTCACCCTGTTCATCGTGGTCCTCTTGGCAGCGCCCCAAGGCCTGTTCGGCGGAAGCTCGGCGCGGAGGGTGTGATGACGGCCGTCACCGCAACCTCTGCTCAGGGCGAAAGCGGCGCGTGGCGCACCGCCCTGCCGCACATCGCGCCGTTCCTCGGCATCCTCGCGCTCGCATTGCTGCTGCCGTTCGTCAGCAACGATTATTGGGCGCTGATCGGCACGCGCATGGCGATCTACTGGGTGCTGGTCGCCGGCCTCAACCTCGTGGTCGGCTTCGCCGGCCACCTTGCGATCGGCTATGTCGCGCTCTTGACGCTCGGCGCCTACACCACGAGCGTGCTCGTCGCCGGCAATGTCACGCCGGCGCTGCCGGTGTTCCTCGCATTGCCAATTGCCGGCTGCGTCGGCGCGCTGTTCGGCGTGATCGTCGGCTTGCCGGCGCTGCGCCTGCGCACCTTCTATTTCGCGATGTCGACGCTGGGCTTTGCCACCATCGTCACGCAGATCGCGCTGGCCTGGCAGAGCGTGACCGGAGGCGGGATCGGCATCGCCGGCCCGGAATTCCCGGCGCCGTTCGATACGCCCTGGGGCTTCTACGCGCTCTGCGTCGCGTTTGCGGTGGTCGCCACCTGGATGAGCGCCAACGTCGCCCGCAGCCGGTTCGGCCGCGCGCTGATCGCGGTGCGCGACGCCGAAGTGGCGGCGGAAGCGACCGGCATCTCGAAGCCAAGGATGCTGATCGCGATCTTCCTGTTCGCCGGCGCGCTGGCCGCAATCGCCGGCGGATTGTTCGCGACGCTGCAGACCTACATCACGCCCGACGCCTTCACCTTCGATCTGTCAGTCCTGTTCTTCATCGCGATCCTGATCGGCGGCCGCGGTTCGATCCTGGGGCCGATGCTCGGCACGATCATCCTGACCATCCTGCCCGAGATCGCCGCGCCGCTGGCGGCCTGGTCGACCTTCCTCTACGCCGTGCTGCTGCTGGTGATCGTGCTGGTGATGCCCGGCGGCATCGCGGCACTGCTGGATTTCCGCAACCGCCGCCCGCTTGCCAGTAACCGCGCCATCGTGCCGCGTCCGGCCGTTCTCGCCGACATCGTGCGTCGGCGCACGGGCGGCAAGCACCTCGAGCTGCGTGGCATTGCGCTGAGCTTCGGCAATGTGAAGGCGATCGACGGGCTCGACCTCGACGTGACGCCCGGCCAGATCCACGGCCTGATCGGCCCGAACGGCAGCGGCAAGACCACGACGCTCAACGTCATCTCCGGCTATTACGCTGCCAAGGCCGGCGCGATGACGCTGGGCGAGGACGTGTTGCCGCCGGGCCAGCCGGCATTGCGCGCGGCTTGCGGCATCGCGCGGACATTCCAGACCCCGCGCGTGATCGGCGAGGCCTCGGTGCTGGAGAACGTGATGATCGGCGGCTCGGTGGAGGGCAGGGCGACCTTCGTCGAGGCGATGCTGTCGGCACCGCGCAATCGCGAAGACGAGCGGATGCTGGCGGCGAAAGCGCGGGCGCTGCTCGGCGTGGTCGGGCTGGAGACGCTGGCGGAGGTGCGCGCCGACCGCCTGCAGCACAGCGAACTCCGCTTCATCGAGATCGCGCGTGCGCTGATGCTCGATCCCGATTTCCTGCTGCTCGACGAGCCCGCGGCCGGCCTTTCCAACGACGAGATCGAGCGGCTGGCGTCCCTGATCAAGGCGATTAGCGCACGCGGCACCGGTGTATTGCTTGTGGAGCATCACGCCGATCTCATCTTCGACATCTGCCACCAGGTCACCGTGCTCAATCTCGGCCGCACGCTGGCGGCGGGCACGCCGGCCGAAATCCGCGTTCACAAGGAGGTGGTCAGTGCGTACCTCGGCGGCTGAACCTCTGCTCTCCGTGCGCGCGCTCGAGTCCGGCTACGGCAAGATCCGCGTCCTTCATGGCATCGATTTCCAGGTCGCCGCCGGCGAGGTGGTGGCGCTGCTCGGCCCCAACGGCGCCGGCAAGACCACGATGCTGCGCGCGCTGTCGGGACTGCTGCCGGTGACTGCGGGACAAGTGCGCTTCGACGGCCACGACATGACCAACGCGACGCCGCGAGATGCCGCGCGTGCCGGCCTCGTCCATGTGATCGAGGGCCATCGCGTGTTCACGCAAATCTCCGTCACCGACAATCTGCTGCTTGCCGGCTACGACGTGCCGCGCGCCGAGCGCGCACAACGCGTCGAGGAAGCCCTGGCGTATTTCCCCGAGATCGCCGAAAAGCGTCACGAGCGCGGCGGCGCGCTGTCGGGCGGGCAACAGCAGATGCTCACCGTCGCGCAAGGCCTCGTGCGTCGCCCGCGGCTGTTGATGCTCGACGAGCCGTCGGCCGGCCTGTCACCGGTGCTGGTCGATCGGGTCCTCAACGTCATCGGCCGCTTGCGCGCGCAGGGCACCGCGGTATTGCTGGTCGAGCAATTGCTGGAGAAGGCGCTGGCGACGGCGGATCGTGTCTACGCCCTGGTGCAGGGGAATATCGTGCTGGAAGCACCGACCGACGAAAGCAATCTGGCGCAGCGGCTCGAGCGCGCCTATTTCGGCCATGAGAGCCACGCGCTGGTGACCCACTGATGCGGCTTCCCTTCTTCTACGGCTGGATCATCATCGCGGTGACCTTCGTCACCATGGCGATCGGCGTCAATGCGCGCACCGCGTTCTCGCTGTTCTATCCACCGATCCTCAGTGAGTTCGGCTGGGACCGCGGCGTCACCGCCGGCGCATTCTCGTTCGGCTTCGTGGCCTCCGGCATCGCCAGTCCGCTGATCGGCCGCCTGATGGACCGCGCCGGACCGCGCGCGGTGATGGAACTCGGCGTCGTGCTGATGGGCGCAGGGTTCCTGCTGGCGCCGCTGACGACGCAGCCCTGGCACCTCTATCTCAGCATCGGCGTTCTCGTTGGCGCGGGCAGCGTCTGCCTCGGCTATTCCGGCCAATCGTTCTTCCTGCCGAACTGGTTCATCCGCCGCCGCGGTCTCGCGATCGGGATCGCCTTCGCCGGTGTCGGCATCGGCTCGGTGACCTTGCTGCCGTGGGTGCAGCACATGATCGAGCAGACCGGCTGGCGCACCGCCTGCACCGCGATCGGCATCCTCGTGCTGGTCGTGCTTGCGCCGATCAATCTGCTGGTGCGAAAGCGTCCCGAAGATCTCGGCCTGCTGCCCGACGGCGATGCCGCGCCGACCGCGGCCTCGGCAAAGCCGGTGTCGAACATCGTCGATCCCGTCTGGGCCGGCACCGACTGGACGCTGTCCCTGGCACTCCGCACCGCACGCTTCTGGTGGATCGCGCTCGGCTATTTCTGCGGTCTCTACATCTGGTACGCGGTGCAGGTGCATCAGACCAAGTTCCTGCTCGACATCGGCTTCAGCCCGAATGTCGCGGTGTGGTCGCTCGGCGTCGTCAGCCTGCTCGGCATTCCCGGCCAGATCTGGCTTGGCCATCTCTCCGACCGGATCGGGCGCGAAGCGGTGTGGGCGATCAGTTGCGCCGGCTTCGCGGTCTGCTTTGCGAGCCTGGTCGCACTGAAATATGCGCCTGTGTTGCCGCTGGTCTATCTGATGGTGTTCACGCAAGGTGCGCTCGGCTATGGCCTGACCTCGGTGATGGGGCCGGTCGTGGTCGAGATCTTCCAGGGCAGGCATTACGGCAGCATCTTCGGCACCATCATGCTGGCCGCGCTCGCGGGCGGCGCTGCGGGCCCGTGGGCGACGGGGCTGTTGTATGATTTCACCGGCAGCTACACGGCGGCCTTTGCGATCAGCATTGTCGTGAGCGCGTTGTCCGCCTTCGCGATCTGGCAGGCAGCGCCTGGAAAAGTCCGCGCTGTGGCGGGGCGTTTGCACACGTTGCAGAGCCGTAGCCCGGGTGAAGCGTCAGCGTAACCCGGGGCCGCTCGCAAGCGCTGATGCAGGCGTCCCGGGTTACGCTAGCGCTCCACCCGGGCTACGGCGCGGTCTGCGTTGCCGATCGTGCGCTGCAGGTCGCCGATCGCGCGCAGGAAGCTGTCGGCCGGCGTGGTTTCCGGATCGATCAGGCGGTGCAGGCGAAAGCCGTCCTCGAGCGCCAGCACGATCGCGGCGGTCCATGCCGCATCCAGCCGGCCGTTCCTGCCGCTATCCTTCCGCGCGGTCTCGATGATGTCGGTGACCAGCTTGCGCCGGGCGCGCAGGCGCTTCGCAAGTTCGGGCCGGCGCTTCTCCGCGCGTGCGACGAACAGGATCATCTCCATGTGCAGAAGCGGCGAGCGGCCGAGCGGATCCTGTCTGGTGCGGTCCATGTGCTTCAACGCCTCGATGAAGTCGGCGAGATTGGTGTGCTGGGCCAGCAGGTCGAGGTTGCGCCGGATCGATTGCTCGACATGGTCCTCGAGCATCGCGATGATGAGCTCTTCCTTGCTCTTGAAGTTCGAATAGAACGCCCCGCGCGTGAAACCGGCGGCGGCCGCGATCGCCTCGATGCTGGCGCCGCCGATCCCCTGTTCCTCGAACACGCGCGCCGCCGCCTCGAACAGCTTTTCGCAGGTGTCGTCCCTGGTCGGTCTGGTCCTAACTCTTGACATCGGCCCTGTTTAGGCCACAATGCAACTCGATACAAGAGTGTATCGAGTTTCAGGGGTGGAAACGCTTGGGCCCGCACGAAGCTGCGGCCGGTAGCGTTCAATGTGAAATCGTCGCAACGCGGCAACCGATTGAGGTCACCATGAACGAGCAAGCTCGGCCGGCGAACAGCGATCCGCTGTTCAATCCCCTGGCGCCGGAATTCATTCGCAATCCCTATCCGCATTACGAGCGGCTGCGCGCCGAGGATCCGATGCATGTCACGCCGTTCGGCGCTTTCGTCGCGAGCCGTCAGGCCGAGGTGAGCTTCGTGTTGCGCGACAAGCACTTTGGCAAGGACTATGCCGGCCGCGCCATACGCCGCTACGGGCCAAAGGCCATGGAGGACCCGGTCTTCCGCAGCATGAGCCAGATGATGCTGCAGCAGGATCCGCCCGATCACACCCGTCTCCGCGGCCTTGTGGTGAAGGCATTCACGGCGCGCCGGGTCGAGGACATGCGGCCGCGGATTCAGGAGATCGTCGATCAGACGCTCGATCGTGTCATCCCGCAGGGCAGGATGGACCTCATCGAAGACTTTGCATTCCGCCTGCCGGTGAC
This sequence comes from Bradyrhizobium sp. LeoA1Lang, assembly GCF_055413685.1. NCBI lineage: Bacteria > Pseudomonadati > Pseudomonadota > Alphaproteobacteria > Hyphomicrobiales > Nitrobacteraceae > Bradyrhizobium > Bradyrhizobium sp. LeoA1Lang. The sequence goes on from NZ_JBVAPG010000110.1 coordinate 9,348, forward strand.
GGTGATCTGCGACATGCTCGGAATCCCCGAGGAGCATCGCGAAACGTTTTATACCGGCTCGCGCGACAGCGGGCGCATCCTCGAACCGGTGCCGTTGTCGCCTGAGGAGATCAAGCAGGGCAACGCCAGAACCAAGATGTCGGAGATGTATTTCCAGCAGCTCTTCGAGCTGCGGCGGAAGCAGCCCGGCGATGACCTGACGACGCAGCTCGTGCAGGCGGAGGAGGACGGCCACAAGCTCAGCAACGAAGAGCTGACCGCCAACATCATCCTTCTGTTCGGGGCCGGGCACGAGACGACCGTCAACCTGATCGGCAACGGCCTCTTGGCGCTCCACCGCAATCCCGATCAGCTCGCGCTGCTCAAGGCAAATCCCGCCCTGATCACCAACGCGATCGAGGAATTCCTGCGCTATGATTCCTCCGTGCAAATGACCGGGCGCGCGGCCCTGGAGGACATCGATCTCTGCGGCAAGCGCATACCCAAGGGCGAGGCCGTGCTGTGCCTGCTGGGCTCGGCCAACCACGATCCGGCTGTCTATCCCGACCGTCCGGAACAGCTTGATATCGCCCGTCCCAACGTGAAACCGCTGTCCTTCGGCGGCGGCATCCATTTCTGTCTCGGTGCCCAATTGGCGCGGATCGAGGCCGAAATCGCGATCTCGACGCTGCTCCGCCGCCTGCCGGACCTGCGGCTGGATGACGCGGAAAACCCACAGTGGCGGCCGACCTTCGTGCTGCGGGGGCTACGGCGCCTGCCGGCGAGCTGGTAACCTTCTCGCCCTTCCCAGTGGCCGCAGTGTGATACCGCTGTGACTTCGCCATACTTGTCTCTATATATTGGGCTGCTCCGGCGCTGTATTGGCCACGCGCGCCGGGGCGGGGCTCAAAGGGAGACACCGTGCAGACGACGCTGCTCGGCCTGGCAATCGCGTTCATTCTTGCGCTGATCGCCGCGCTGGTCGGACCGTACTTCATTGACTGGAACCAGTTCCGTCCGCAATTCGAGGCAGAGGCGACGCGAATCATCGGCGCGCCCGTGCGCATCGGCGGCGAGCTTGACGCGCGGCTGCTGCCGGCGCCGCAGCTTCGGTTGCGTTCGGCCGTGATCGGCGGCGACAACGATCGCGGCAAGGTCCGGGCCGACAAGCTCGACGTCGAGTTCAGCCTGGGTTCGCTGATGCGCGGCGAATGGCGCGCCACGCAGCTCACCGTCAATGGCATGTCGGTGGACCTCGGTCTGGACCAGAAGGGACGGATCGATTGGCCTGCCTCGCAGGGCACGTTCGACTTCGCCTCGCTTGCGATCGATCGCGTCAACCTCACCGGCCGCATCGCCCTGCATGACGCGGCGAGCCACAGCACGCTGGAACTGCGCGACATCGCCTTCAGCGGCGATGTCCGCTCGCTTGCCGGCGCGATCCGCGGCGATGGCAATTTCACGTTCGACGGCTCCCGCTATCCGTTCCGGATTTCCTCCGGCCAGAGCGCCGATGGCAGCGGCACCCGCGTGCATGTCAACATCGACCCCGGCCAGCGCCCGCTGTCGGCTGATCTCGACGGCGTGCTCACCTTCGAGTCCCGCGCGCCACGCTTCGAAGGCGTGGTGGCGCTGGCCTCTCCGCCCGCATCAAAGAATGATGACGCCGCGCCGACGCCCTGGCGTATGGGAGCCAGGGTCAAGGCCGATTATTCGGCGGCGCGGCTCGAGCAGATCGAGATCAGCTATGGCAATGAAGACCGCGCGCTGAAGCTTGCAGGCGCCGGCGACATCCGCTTCGGCGGTTCGCCGCTGCTGCGCGCCTCGCTCTCGGCTCGGCAACTCGATGTCGACCGCTTTGCCACGAAGGACAATAATGCTGAGCCGGTTCGTGCGCTGCCGGCGCTGCGCGCGCTGCTGTCGGGCGTTCCGCACGTCGCGCTGCCGTCGCAGATCGAATTTTCGTCCGAGAAAATCATGCTCGGCGGGCGGCCGCTGCAGGATATCGCGGCCGAGCTTCACGGCGACGACAAGGGCTGGACGGTGCGGCGGCTCGATTTCCGCGCACCGGGCGCCACGCGCGTCTCGCTCAGCGGTGCTGGCCCGCAAAGCGCCCAGTCCGACAGCTTCAAGGCGGCGCTCAATGTGGAGTCTTCCGATCCCGATGCGCTGATGGTCTGGCTGCAGGGCCGCAGCGATCTGCCGTCTCGCAATCAAAAACCGCTCAAGCTGCGCGGCGACGTCACGGTCGCCGCAAACGGCTTTACCGTCGACGCCATGAAGGCCGAGATCGATGGTGGCGCGATCACCGGACGTGTCGCGGTGTCGTATCCCGGCGGCAATAGCGGCGCGAAGGTCGACGCCAACGTGAAGGCCGACCGTCTGGACCTCGACGCGGCCACCGCTGTCATACGCTCGCTGGCGGGACCGCAGGCCGAATGGCCGGAGGAAGCGCAGCTCTCGCTTGACATCGGCCGCGCGATTTCGGCCGGACAGGAGCTGCGTCCGCTGCAGGCCAAGCTCGGCTATGGACCGAAGATGGTCTCGCTCGAGCGGCTGAAGATCGGCCAGCCGGACAGCGTGACGATCGAGGGCACCGGCAATTTCGATCGCATCAACGCGACCGGAAAGCTCGCGCTCAACGCAAACGCTGCGTCGCTCAGCCAGTTGACCGGTCTGGCCTCATCGTTCGCGCCATCAGCGGCATCGCGCCTCAACACGCTGGCTGCGGTTCCCGGTCCGGCGCGGCTGAAGCTCGCGCTTGATCTCGACAAGGGACAGGCCGATCGCGGCAGCCTTCGCGCCGCGTTGGATCTCGACGCGCCCCAGCTCAAGGGCTCCGCCACGGTGACGGCGAAGCCGCTGGTCGCCGCGATCCGCAGCACCGATCTCGATGCCCTCAGCCGCAGCGATCTCGGTGTCGACGCCAGATTTTCAGCGGGGCAGGGGCGTACAATGCTTGCGCTGCTCGGGCTCGATCGCGTCATCACGGTCGGCGACGGCCCCGCGCAATTCGAAGGCTCGGTCAACGGCGCCTGGCGCGCGCCGTTGCGGCTGAAGGCGAGGATGTGGGGCGCGGGCCTTGATGCCGACGCCGAAGGCTCGGCCGAGCCATGGGACGAGGCGAAGAAGGCCAGCATCAACCTGCGGGTCAGGAGCGCCGACATCAGTCCGCTGCTCGATCTGAAGTCGTCGGACACGCCGGTGAACGGCGTCCGCCTGTCGTCGCGCGTCTCGCTTGCCGGCAACAGGCTGTCGTTTGACGACCTCGACAGCATCGTCGGCGGCTCGCGGCTGCGAGGCCGTGTCGCGCTCGCCATGGGGGATGAGAAGAACATCGAGGGCGAGATCGGGCTCGACCAGGTCACGCTCGCACCGGTGTTCGCGTTTGCGATCGGCGCCGGCGGGCATGATCCGGCCGAGCCGCTCGGCGGCGGCGTGCTCAAGGGCTGGCGCGGCAACATCGTCTTCCAGGCGTTGCGCGGCGAACTGCCGGGCGGCAGCGAATTGCAGCCGGTGAGCGGCACGATCAAGAGCGACGGCCAGGCGCTGACCTTTGAGGCCCTCAAGGGCAAGATCGGCGGCGGCGATCTCAGCGCCGCCATCGATGCAAGGCCGAGTGCGAACGGCATCACCGTCAATGCGAGCGTGCAGCTTAATGGCGTCGATGGCACGGCATTGAGCTACCGAAATCTCAGCATGCCCAAGGGCCGCGCCTCGTTGCAGATGACATTGATGAGCCAGGGCCGCAGCGCCGCGGCGCTGACCGGCGCGGTGTCCGGCAGCGGCACAATCACGTTGGAAGCGGCGCGTATTGCCGGGCTCGATCCGCGCGCCTTCGACATCGCGATCCGCGCCAGTGAGAATGGTCAGGTCTCGGATGATGCGCGGCTGAAGCAGATCGTCGAGCAGGCGCTCGCAAACGGCGCGCTGTCGGTCGCCTCAGCCCAGCTTCCGTTCAACATCCGCGACGGGCGGATTCGTGTCGGCGCCAGCACGCTCGCGGCCAATGGCGTCAATGCCACGATCTCCGGCGGCTACGACATTCCGGCCGACCAGGCCGACATCCGCGCCGCGCTGGTGCCGACCGCGATCACCGCGGCGAGCCGGCCGGAAATCCAGTTGTTCGCGGTGGGCACGCCTGATGGCCTCACCCGCAGCGTCGATGTCGCGGCGCTGTCGTCCTGGCTCGCGGTGCGTGCGATCGACCGCGAGACCAGGCGATTGGATGCGATTGAGCGCGGCGAGCCGCCTCCAACGTTCCAGCCGACGCCACCGCTGATCCCGCCGCAGGAGCCGGCGGAAGCTCCCGATGCGAGCGCGACGATCCCGCCAGCATCAACCGACGTACCGATCCCGGGCCGCGATCCGCGCAAGGGAGCGCAAAAGCCAAAAACGAGCGCACCGCGTCCGCCGCTGGCGCAGCCGCCGGCCAGCACACCAGCCGCCAATCCGCCTGCGTCAGTCGCGAGCCAGCCGCAGCTCGCCCCATTGCCGCCGCCGATCGACGTCAAGCCGCCGCCGGGTGCCGCGAAACCAAAACCCCGCCCGCCGCTCGCACTGACGCCGCAGGTCGCCAACCCGCCATCGCGTCCGGCCGCGCAGAATTAGCGCCCGTAGCCCGGGGGGAGCGAATGCGTAACCCGGGACGTCTGCATCAGTAGCGGTCCCGGGTTACGCTGGCGCTTCACCCGGGCTACGATTCAGAGCCCAATCTCCCGTTCGATCCCGATCGCCTGCAGGAACGCCTTGTCGTGGCTGACGACGACCAGCGCGCCATCGAAGTCGCGCAGCGCGCTTTCCAGTTCTTCGATCGCGGCGAGGTCGAGATGGTTGGTGGGCTCGTCCAACAGCAACAATAGCGGCGGTTCCGGCCGCGCGAACACGCAAGCCAAGCCTGCGCGCAGGCGCTCGCCGCCGCTCAACGTATCCACGATCTGCAACGCAGCCCTGTTGCGGAAGGCAAATCGCGCCAGCGCGGCATGCGCTTCATTGGCTGACAATTCCGGATTGAGCCGGCGCAGATTGTCCAAAATGCTGGTGCCGGGATCGAGCAGGCCGACATGCTGGTCGAGCATCGCGATCCGGTCGGTGCGACGATGGATCGTGCCGGCAGTCGGCTGCGCCGCTCCAGTGATCAGGCGGAGCAGCGTGCTCTTGCCCGTGCCATTGGCGCCGCCGATCGCGACGCGCTCGGGGCCGCGCAGCTCGAACGACAGCGGGCCGAACAGGTGGCGGGCGGCAAAGGCCATCGCCACGTCGTTGAAAGTGAGGAGCTCGCGATTGGAGGGAAGGGTGGTCTTCGGCAGGTCGATCGACAGCGGCGTCACGATCTCCACCCGCGCGCGGGCTTCCTCGAATGCATCCGCGCGCTCGCCGATCAGGCGCTCGGCGAGATGGCCTTCGCGCGCGGCGCTGGCCTCAGCGCGTTCCTTCTCGCGGTCCATGAACATCTTGTCCTCGATGCCCTTGGCGCGCCAGGCTCGGCCGGCCTTGTCGCGGCGCGACTTTCTTTCGCGCGCCTTCTGCGTCGCGCGCTCGGCGCTGCGCAGCGCATCGGCCGCCCGCTCCAGTTCGGTTTCAGCGCGCGAGCGTGCCGCGTCGCGCTGCTCGGCGAAATCAGGCCACGCGCCGCCGAAAATCGTGACGCCAACCGGCGTCAGTTCGACGATGCGGTTGACATGCTCCAACAGCGTACGGTCGTGGCTTGCGACCACGATGCCGCCTTGCCATCGCCCGAGCAGTTGCGCCAGCGCCTCGCGGCCGTCGGCATCGAGATTGTTGGTGGGCTCGTCCAGCAGCAGCACGTCAGGTGCCTGGATCAGCAGCCGCGCCAGCGCGACGCGCGTTCGCTCGCCGCCGCTGAGCGACGCTACCGCGCGATCGAGCGATAGGGCGGGCAGGCCCACTTCCACCAACGTGGTCTGTAGTCGTGCTGCCAGTGTCCAGTCAGCCGCGCTGGCATCCTCGAGCGTGCCATCACCGCGCTCGAGCCGGTGCAGCCGCGCGAGCTCGCCATCGACGCCGAGGGCTTGCGCCAGCGTCGCCCGCCCGTCGGCGATCTGCGCGAGCATGCCGATCGATCCGGCACGGTGAACCGATCCGGCTGCTGGTTCGACCTCGCCCGCGATCAGGCGCAGCAGTGTCGATTTGCCGCAGCCGTTGCGTCCGACGATGGCGGTGCGCTCGCGTCCGATCGCGAGCGTCAGCTCATCGAACAGTGGGCGGCCCTCAGGCGCGTGAACCGAGATGGAATCCAGGACGACAAAGGCAGGCATGGAGAGCTTCCGAAATGGACAGGTTTCGCGGCGCGGTTCGCTTGGCGATATCCATTTCGCTCTCCACTCTGGTTTGTCGGTGAAGCCGGTGCCAGGGCACCGGCTATCTGCAACGGATCAGGCTTGCGGCCTGTTGTCCGGTACCTGGGCCGTCGTCGCGGCGATTGCGCGCGAACGGAAATACTCCAGCACGAAAAGCCGGATCGCGGACGACAGATTGCCCTGCTGGCGATTGCTGTCGATCTCGCCGACCAGCTCCGACAGCGTCATGTTCCGGAGGCCCGAGATTTCCTTCATGCCATTCCAGAACGCTTCTTCGAGGCTGACGCTGGTCTTGTGGCCGGCGACCACGATCGAACGTTTGACGACGGGCGATTTCATGATGCGTCTCCGCCGTCGATGCGATGCTGATCCAACAGCTTCTTGTCGCGCGCGTTACGAAGCTCATCCGCTTTCCGTTCAGACTTGTTGCGACCAAATCGTGCGCGGTTGGTTTCAGCCTGCTTCGCAGCTTCTTTGCGCTGCTCTTGTTTTCTTACTCGGTTCAAATTGATCACGTGCCCCATGCCCACCCCATCATCCAGCGATCCCGAAGCGCAAATGCCTGTTGGCGAAACAGCCGCAGCCAAGTTGCGCGCAAGCACAGCACATGCCCATCCGAAATCACTATATAGCGCCTAGTGATAGCATCAAAAGGTTAGCTTCGCCCCGCGAAAACCATATATTTCGCCGCTGTCCCATGCGTCAACGCAACGCCCGTTGCAACCAATCTCATTCTTTAGGCGTTATGATCCATAATTATATCAGTCGAGGGGCTGCGCTAATTCGTAGCGCGCCAGCACATCCTATCACCGCTTTTTCCCGGGAAAATTATGCAATTCGCGGTTCACTTAACCCGGATGTGTCATTTTGCCCGGCTGCACCAGGGAATCGAATTCACGTTCCGATACATAGCCGAGCCGCAACGCCTCTTCCTTGAGCGTAGTGCCACGCGCATGTGCTGCTTTCGCGACTTTCGCGGCGTTGTCGTATCCGATCTTCGGCGCAAGCGCAGTGACGAGCATGAGCGATCGCTGCATCAGCTCGCCGATGCGTTTCTCATCGGCACGTATCCCGACCACGCAATGCTCGGTGAAGGAGCTGATAACATCCGACAGGAGCTGAACGGAACTCATCATGCAATATGCCAACACTGGCTTGTAGACGTTCAGCTCGAAGTGTCCCTGGCTGCCCGCGATGGTGACGGCGGTTTCGTTCCCGAAGACGTACGTGCATACCATCGTCATCGCCTCGCATTGCGTCGGGTTCACCTTGCCCGGCATGATCGAGGAGCCCGGCTCGTTCTCCGGCAGGATCAGTTCGCCGAGGCCTGAGCGCGGGCCCGAGCCGAGGAAGCGGATGTCGTTGGCGATCTTGAACAGCCCGGTCGCCACCGAATTGATCGCACCGTGCACCAGCACATAGGCGTCGTTGGAGGCCAGCGCCTCGAACTTGTTCGGCGCACTGATGAACGGCAGCTTCGTGATCTTGGCGACGTGCCTTGCGAACAGTCTCGCAAAGCGTGGCTTGGAGTTGAGGCCGGTGCCGACAGCGGTGCCGCCTTGCGCCAGCGGCAGGAGATCCTTCGCCGCTGTACGCAGCCGCGCGATGGCGCTCTCGACCTGCGCGGCATAGCCGGAGAATTCCTGACCCAGCGTCAGCGGCGTCGCATCCTGGGTGTGGGTGCGGCCGATCTTGACGATCTTCGCGAACGCTTTCTCCTTGCGGCGCAGCTCGCGATGCAATTCGCTGAGCGCAGGAATCAGCCTGCTGAAAATTCCCTGCGCCGCTGCGATGTGCATCGCCGTCGGAAACGAGTCGTTCGACGACTGGCTCATGTTGACGTGGTCGTTGGGATGAACCGGTTTCTTCGCGCCGAGTTCAAAGCCGAGCAGTTCGTTGGCGCGGTTGGCGATCACCTCGTTGAGGTTCATGTTGGTCTGCGTGCCCGAGCCGGTCTGCCACACCACCAGCGGGAAATGATCGTCGAGCTTGCCTTCGATCACTTCTTTCGCGGCGCGCGTGATCGCATTGGCACGGCGCGCGTCGATCAGGCCGAGCTCGCGGTTGGTGAGCGCTGCCGCCAGTTTCACGATGCCGAGCGCATGCACGATCTCGATCGGCATGCGGTCGCGGCCGATGCGGAAATTCTGCCGGGAGCGTTCGGTCTGCGCGCCCCAATAGCGGTCGGAGGCGACGTCGATCGGACCGAAACTGTCGGTCTCGACGCGGATGGTTTTGTTTTTTTGTGAGGAGGATGTTGATCGAGCCATTGCCAATGTCCGTTGCGCCGTGAAGCGGCGTAACGTTCATTCTACAGCGTCGACGATTGATGCGTGTTTAGATTATTTCTTGCGGAAGCGGTCGAGCCGAACCACCTCGGCGCCTTCGCTCGGCTTTTCCGAGTCTTCCTTCTCTTCCGAAGCAGTCTCGGCCGCCTGCGCAGGCGGCGATGGTGCAGGCGAAGCCGCAGGCAGCTTGGGCTCGGGCTTCTCGGGCGCGACCTCCTCCTCGGACGGTTCGAAATGCAGGCCGAACTTCACGGAGGGATCGAGGAAGCTCTTGATGGCGGCGAAGGGCACGACGAGCCGCTCCGGAATGCCGCCGAACGAAAGTCCGACTTCGAAACGATCGTCCGTCACCACCAGGTCCCAGAACTGGTGCTGCAGGATGATTGTCATCTCCTGCGGATACTGCGCGAGCAGCCGCGGCGAGATCTTCACGCCGTCGGCGTTGGAGATGAAGGTGATGTAGAAATGATGCTCGCCGGGAAGTCCGTGCTCCGCGGCGTCCGCCAGCACGTGGCGCACCACCCCGCGCAGCGCGTCGCGCGCCAGCACGTCATATCGGATGTGATCGGTCGCCATGATGGTCCTGTCGCGTTCAAAAATGGCCGGCCGCATGCCGGTCGCCCGACTCGCCTTTAGCTATATGGTATCCCGGCCACAAGCCAAGGTCAGCAGGTCTTCCGGATCGAATTTGCGGCGCAAGCACCCGCTTGGGATGCACGCACTTTACCATGCAAATGTGAAGTGGAGGCTTCTGTTGCCAGGTGCCTCCGAACCCCGCCTAGCGGAGCTTAACCCGCTAGGGCTTTAAAGTGGTCTTTCAAACTGCGTTACGCAGCCTGAGCAACCGGAGCATAGTTGTCGTTGGCAACTATTGCATTGGCCCGATATCGGCGGAACCATACCGAGAAAAAACACGCCCTTTACGCCCTCGTCGATCCTATTTCGCCCCCGCCGGAACCCACGGCTCTCGGTTCCGCATGGGCTCTGGTGGAGGCGCCGGGTACCGCCCCCGGGTCCGAATGGTTTATTTCGACGGTCATTTATTTCCATAGCCGGCAAGCCGGCACTCCCAATATAGGGGGTAAAGCAACGGAAAAACAGGCCCTTGGCGGCCCCATCCCGGCGTTTCATGCATGGAACGGCTTCGGTTTATCGCCTTGGCCGGCGGGATGCGGCATTTTAGGGTCTTGCCATGTCCTCCGATTCTCCGCCGGCCGCCGCTCCCGTGGCGGACCTTCCCGCCTCGACCCCGCCCATCCAGCCCAGTCTGGGGGAACTGTTCGTGGCCTTTGCAAAAATGTCCCTGGCCGGCTTCGGCGGGGTCCTGGTCTGGGCGCGCCGGGGCATCGTCGAGCAGCACCGCTGGATGACCGCGGACGAGTTCAACGAGACCTTCGCCCTGTGCCATTTCCTGCCAGGGCCGAATATCGTCAATCTGTCGTTCGTGTTCGGCTCCCGCTTCCGGGGGCTCGCCGGCGGGATCGCGGCCTTTGCCGGGCTGGTCGGCCCGCCGATGCTGATCGCGATCGTGCTGGCGGCGCTCTACAAGCATTACGGCGAGCTCGAAGCGCTGCGGCGGACGCTCGCCGGCGTAGCATGCGTCGCCGTCGGCCTTCTGCTGTCCGTGATGCTCAAGATGACGATGCCGCTGGTGAAGCGGCGCGATATCGCCGGGCTCGTAGTCCTCATGGCGGTCTTCATAGCGATCGGGGTGTTGCGGCTGCCGTTGGCGGAGGTGCTGCTGGTCGCCATCCCCGCGAGCCTAGCCGTCACGCTGCTGATTCGCCAACGGGGGCGGGCATGAATGAGGATATGAATCCGATTGCGACGCTGATCTGGACGTTCGGCCTGATGTCGCTGTTTGCCGTCGGCGGCGCCAATGCGGCCATTCCCGAAATGCACCGGATCGCGGTCGAAGTCCACCACTGGATGACCGACAAGGAGTTCGCCGACGTCTTCGCGATCTCGCAATTGTCGCCGGGGCCGAACGTGCTGATCGTGACCCTGATCGGCTACTCCGTCGCCGGCATCGCGGGGGCACTGGCGGCGACACTCGCGATGTGCGGGCCGACCGCGCTGCTTGCCTATTATGTGAGCGGGCTGCTCACGCGCTCGCGCCATTCGCGCTGGCCGGCGATCATCCAGGCGGCACTGGTTCCGCTTTCGATCGGGCTGATGGCCGCGAGTGGGTTCATTTTGGCCCGGACTTCCGACCAAAGTTGGATTGCCGCTCTTACGACGGTGATAACGGCCATTGTTGCCTTTGCGACGCGGCTTAACCCTTTTTGGCTGTTGCTGGCCGGGGGCGTCCTCGGTTTCGCTGGCGTTATTTGACGAAAATCGCTAGGCAAGGCCGGGGCGGGTTGCAAATCCAGCCGATAGAATAACAGGGCCCGCGGTGCGGGCACGGAGGAGACATGCATGGCCGAAACGATGGGCCAAACCGCATCAAGCACACGTAACACGAACGCCGCCATCGGCATTTTCGTGCTGGCGCTGGCGCCGCAGCTTTTCGAGCTGGTGTGGTCGTTGGGCACAATCTTCGGACTGGGCACGGGCCGCGGGCCGGCGCAGGTGCTGCTCGCCCATGGCGGGGCGCTATTGTCCGCCGCCCCCAACGCGGTGTTCGGATCGGTCGCCGCCGACGCCAAGAAGGGCTTTTCCTCGGATGTGCTGCTGGCGCTGATCTATTCCTATCCGCTGTTTGCGGTTGCGATCGTCACGCTGTTCGTCAAGATTCGCGCGCCGCAGGATTATATCGGCGGCATCGTGCTGATGGCGCTCGCGCTACTGGCGCTATGGGCCTCGAGCGATCTGCAGGGCATGCGCGGCTTCTCCTTCGGCGCCGGCACCGCACCGCGGATGTTCGGCGTGCTGTTGGTTGGGCTCGGCGCCGGCATTGCCGTGACGGGGCTGTTCACCGAGGGACCGGGACTGGCGCACTATTCCTGGCGCGGACCGCTGTTCGTTTGCGCCGCGATCGTTTTCTTTGCATTGGCGATCCGTCCACTCGGTTTGGTGGTGTCGGCCTTCGCAAGCTTCATGATCGCGGCACTGGGCACGCATGAAACACGATGGATCGAGGCTGTCATCGTCGGCGCCTGCCTGACGCTCGGTTGCGCGCTCCTCTTCCCCTATGTGCTGGGGCTGCCGATGCCGATGTTCCCGCGTTTCCTGATCCAGTGAGGGCGTGATGGTCGATCTTTTTGCTAATCTCGCCCACGGTTTTGCCGTCGCCTTCTCGCCGATCAATCTGTTGATGTGCCTGATCGGCGCGCTTGTCGGCACGCTGGTCGGCGTGTTGCCGGGCATCGGCACCATCGCCACGGTGGCGATGCTGCTCCCGATCACGTTCGGGTTGCCGCCGGTCGGCGCGCTGATCATGCTCGCGGGCATCTATTACGGCGCCCAATATGGCGGCTCGACCACCTCGATCCTGGTCAATATCCCGGGCGAGGCGACCTCGGTCGTCACCGCCCTTGACGGCCACCAGATGGCAAAACAGGGCCGCGCCGGCCCGGCGCTGGCGATCGCCGCGATCGGCTCGTTCTTCGCCGGCTGCGTCGCCACCGTCCTGATTGCCATCCTGGGCGCGCCGTTGACAAAACTCGCGCTGGCGTTCGGGCCGGCCGAATATTTCTCGCTGATGGTGCTCGGCCTGATCTTTGCGGTGGTGCTGGCAAAGGGCTCGGTGCTGAAGGCGATCGCGATGATCGTGATGGGGCTGCTGCTGTCGATGGTCGGTTCCGACATCGAGACCGGCGCTTCCCGCATGGCCTTCAACATCCCCGAGCTCGCCGACGGCCTCGGCTTCGCCACCGTGGCGATGGGCGTGTTCGGCTTCGCGGAGATCATCCGCAACCTCGACCACGGCGCCGAGATGAGCCGCGATCTGGTGCAGCAGAAGATCACCGGCCTGATGCCGACGAGAAAGGACCTCATCGACTCCGCGCCGGCGATCGGACGCGGCACGGTGCTGGGATCGATCCTCGGCATCCTGCCGGGCGGCGGCGCCGTCATTGCCTCCTTCGCCGCCTATACGCTGGAGAAGAAGCTCGCCAAGAATCCGTCGCGGTTCGGCCGCGGCGCGATCGAGGGCGTAGCTGCGCCGGAGAGCGCCAACAATGCCGCGGCGCAGACCTCGTTCATCCCGCTGCTCACGCTCGGTATCCCGCCCAATGCGGTGATGGCGCTGATGGTCGGCGCGATGACGATCCACGGCATCGTGCCGGGGCCGCAGGTGATGCAGAAGCAGCCGGATCTGGTCTGGGGCATGATCGCCTCGATGTGGATCGGCAATCTGATGCTGGTCATCATCAACCTGCCGCTGGTCGGCATCTGGGTCCGGCTGTTGCGCGTGCCGTACCGGCTGATGTTCCCCTCGATCGTGATCTTCTGCGCGATCGGCATCTACTCCGTGAACAACGCTCCGGTCGACGTCGTCCTTGCCGGCGTGTTCGGCCTGGTCGGCTACTGGCTGATCAAGCACGATTTCGAGCCGGCGCCGCTGCTGCTCGGGATGGTGCTCGGGCCGCTGATGGAGGAGAACCTGCGCCGGGCGCTCCTGATCTCGCGCGGCGACTGGAGCGTGTTCGTGAGCCGCCCGCTGTCGGCGGTGCTGCTCGCGATCGCCGCCGGACTTCTGGTGCTGGCGGTGCTGCCGACCCTGCGCGCCAAGCGCGACGAGGTGTTCGTGGAGTCCGAGGGCTGAGGTTAGCCTGCGTCGGCGTGTCGCAGGCGGAAGTCGTATCGACTCCCCGAAGTTCGTTATGAAAAGAAATGCCGGCCGTTTGGCCGGCATTTTCGTTTAACGGACATCAGGGGATCTCGATGAATTGGTATGGTCGCTCGCTTGCGAGTGCCTCTCTCGCGCTGGCAGCCTTGCTGTCGGCTGTCGTCGCGCCAGCACGCGCGCAGGACTATCCGACGCGCAGCATCACCATGATTGTGCCGTTCGCGGCTGGCGGCCCGACCGACGTCATCGCGCGCATCGTCACCGGCCATATGGCGCAAACGCTCGGCCAGAGCATCATCATCGAGAACGTGGTCGGAGCTGGCGGCACCACCGCGAGCGCACGCGCGGCGCGCGCCGCCAATGACGGCTATACGCTGATCACGGGGCACATGGGGACGCACGCGGCCTCGGTGCCGCTCTATCCCAATCTGGCCTACCATCCGGAGAAGAGCTTCGAGCCGGTCGGGCTCCTGGCCGGCACGCCGATCCTGATCCTGGCGCGCAAGGACTTTCCGCCGAAGGACCTGAAGGAATTCGTGACTTACGTGAAGGCCAACGCCGAGAAGGTCAACGCGGCGCATGCCGGCGTCGGTTCGGTCTCCCACGTCTCCTGCCAGCTCCTGAACTCGGTCCTCGGCATCGAACCGGTCGGCGTGCCCTTCAACGGCACGGGCCCAGCGATGAACGCGCTGGTGGCCGGGCAGGTCGACTATATGTGCGACCAGATCGTCAACGCCGTGCCGCAGATCAATGCCGGCACCATCAAGGCCTATGCGATTGCGACCCCCGAGCGGAACCCGTCGCTGCCGAATGTTCCGACCACGGCGGAGGCCGGTCTGCCGGCCTTCCAGGCCCAGGCCTGGAACGCGATCTTCGCGCCCAAGGGGACACCGGCGCCGATCATCGCCAAATTGAACGCGGCAGCCGTCAAGGCGCTGGACGACGAAACCGTCCGCAAGCGCCTGCTCGAGCTCGGCAGCGTCATCCCGCAGCCGGCCGACCGCACGCCGGAGGCGCTGGGGACGCTGGTCAACAACGAGATCAAGAAGTGGACCCCGGTGCTCAAGCCGGCTGGCTAGAGTGACCCCGTAGCGGGTGGAGCGAAGCGCAACCCGGGGACACCTCGCTGTCATTCCGGGGCGTCCGAAGGACGAGCCCGGAATCCATCGGGCGGCACGCGCCAGCGGCGAAATGGATTCCGGGCTCGCGCTCCGCGCGCCCCGGAATGACAGCGAGCGGTCCCGGGTTGCGGACGTGGAGAAGGGCGGAACGCGGGTTCCGCCCTTGTCGTTTAAGAACGGGCCATCATTTTTCGGGGTATAATCGCCAGGGAAGGCCGAATCGCCGTGTCGACGGCCGTTTGCGGCCGGTACATTCGCCGTTCCCGAAAGGCCCGAAGCTCACGCCATGAACCAGTATCACGACCTGCTCGAACGCATCCTCGCCGATGGTGCGGAGAAGCACGACCGTACCGGCACCGGGACGCTGTCGATCTTCGGCCACCAGATGCGCTTCAACCTGTCGGCCGGCTTCCCGATGCTGACGACCAAGCGGCTGCCGCTGAAGGCGATCGTGCATGAACTGCTCTGGTTCCTCGCCGGCGACACCAACATCAAATATTTGCGCGACAACGGCGTCACCATCTGGGACGAATGGGCCGACGCCAATGGCGATCTCGGCCCGGTCTATGGATCGCAATGGCGCTCCTGGCCGGCGCCCGACGGCCGCAGCATCGACCAGATCGCGAACGTGATCGACATGATCAAGCGCAATCCGGATTCGCGCCGCCTGATCGTCAGCGCCTGGAATCCGGCCGACGTCGACAAGATGGCGCTGCCGCCCTGCCACTGCCTGTTCCAGTTCTATGTCGCCAACGGCAAACTGTCCTGCCAGCTCTACCAGCGCTCCGGCGATGTCTTCCTCGGCGTGCCCTTCAACATCGCCTCCTATGCGCTCCTCACCATGATGGTGGCGCAGGTGACGGGACTGAAGCTCGGCGATTTCGTGCACTCGCTCGGCGACACGCACCTCTATTCCAACCATATCGAGCAGGCGCGGCTGCAGCTCACGCGTCCGACCCGGCCGCTACCGGTGATGAAGATCAATCCCGACGTGAAGGACATCTTCGCCTTCCGCTACGAGGATTTCAAACTCGAGGGCTACGACCCGCACCCGCACATCAAGGCCGAAGTCGCGGTGTGAGCTTAAGGATGTCGCTGACCATCCGCCGTGCGCGTGCCGATGAAGCCGGGCTCGTCTACGCGCTCGTTCGCGAGCTTGCCGAATACGAGAAGCTGCTCCACGAGGTGAAGGCCACCGAAGCCGACATTGCCGAGGCGCTGTTCGGCGACAATCCGCGGCTCGCGTGCGACATCGCCGAGTGGAACGGGGAGCCTGCGGGCTTTGCGCTCTGGTTCGTCAATTTCTCCAGCTTCGCCGGCAAGCACGGGATCTATCTGGAGGATCTGTTCGTCCGCCCGGCGCTGCGTGGCAAGGGCATCGGCAAGGCGCTGCTCGTCCATCTTGCGAGGGAATGTGTCGCCAACGGGTGGGCGCGATTACAGTGGGCGGTGCTCGACTGGAATACGCCCTCGATCGAATTCTACAAATCGCTCGGCGCCGTCATGATGGACGAATGGACACTGTGCCGCATCACCGGTCCGGCGCTGCAGGCGCTGGCGGATGGGGCGCGCTGATGGAGATCGTGCTGATCGCAGCGGTTGCCGAGAACGGCGTGATCGGGCGCGGCAATGCGATCCCGTGGCGCTTGAAGAGCGACCAGCAGCGCTTCAGGGCCATCACCATGAACAGGCCGGTGGTGATGGGGCGCAAGACCTTCGAGTCCCTGCGCAGGCCGCTCCCCGGTCGGACCAACATCGTGGTGACGCGCGACGCGAACTATCGCGCTCCCGGCGCGATCGTCACCCAGTCGCTCGAGAACGCCCGCGCGATCGCGCTCGGCGATGCGCTGCGGCGTTTCGCCACCGAAATCGCCGTCATCGGCGGCGCCGAGATCTACGCGCAATGGATCGATAGCGCCGACCGGCTCGAAATCACCGAAGTGCATGCGCGGCCGGAAGGCGATACGCATTTCGCCACAATTGACACGGCGAAATGGGAAGAAGTGGCGCGGGTGCGAAATCCGGCCGGGCCGACTGACAGCGTCGATTTTTCCTATGTGACATATAGTCGGCGTGTCCAGCGTTAACCCCGCTAGCCAATGTTTGCATTGACAATTATGTCCGCAGGCATAGCTCGTTCAGCTTGGAAGCTTGCGTTGTAAGGGGCCATTCGGTCCCCTATAAAGCCGGGCGGACTGACGAGGCCGGGCGTCCATCAATCCATCCCGGGCTTGCCGAGGAGAAGCTTTAATGCCGTGGAAGAATCAAGGCGGGGGGCCGTGGGGCTCGGGTCCGAAGGGCCCATGGGGCTCCGGTCCACAATCGGTCGGGCCGCGCCCGCCGGATCTTGAGGACCTCCTACGCCGCGGCCAGGACCGGCTGCAGCAGCTCCTGCCCGGCGGCCATTTCAGCAGCATGGGGATTGCGCTTGTCGTGGTCGGCGCGCTCGCGATCTGGGGCCTGTCCGGCTTCTTCCGGGTTCAGTCGGAAGAACTCGGCGTCGTCCTGCGCTTTGGCAAGCACGTGCGCACGGTGCAGCCGGGCTTGAACTATCATTTGCCCTATCCGATCGAGACAGTGCTGCTGCCGAAGGCGCTGCGCGTCTCCACCATTTCGATCGGCATGACCCTGATCGACGACCCGGCGCGGCGCGGCCGCACCATGCGCGACGTGCCGGAAGAGAGCCTGATGCTGACCGGCGACGAGAACATCGTCGACGTCGATTTCACCGTGCTGTGGCGGATCAAGCCCGACGGCGTCGGCGACTTCCTGTTCAACATCCAGAACCCCGAAGGCACCGTGAAGGCGGTGGCGGAAAGCGCCATGCGCGAGGTGATCGGCCGGTCACAGATCCAGCCGATCCTCACCGGCGCGCGCACCACCACCGAGCAGAACGTGCAGGAACTGATGCAGAAGACGCTCGATACCTACGGCGCCGGCGTCCTGATCACCCAGGTGCAGATGCAGAAGGTCGATCCGCCGCAGCAGGTGATCGACTCGTTCCGCGACGTTCAGGCGGCGCGCGCCGACCTCGAACGGTTGCAGAACGAGGCGCAGACCTATGCCAACCGCGTGATACCGGAGGCGCGCGGCCGCTCCGCCCAGATCGTGCAGGCGGCCGAAGGCTACAAGGAGCAGGCGGTGGCGGAGGCCAAGGGCCAGAGTGCGCGCTTCCTGAAAGTCTATGACGAATACAAGAAGGCCCCCGACGTGACGCGGCAACGCATTTACCTGGAGACGATGGAACGCATCCTCGGTGGCTCCGAGAAACTGGTCTATGACGGCGGCAACGGGTCCGGCCAGAACATCGTGCCGTATTTGCCGCTGAGCGAGCTGACGCCGCGGCGTCCGTCCGCCACCACCGGTCAGCAGCAGGGCGGAGGCACGCGATGAGGTCGCCCGTCACCGGCATTGCCGCGCTGATCATCCTGCTGGTGCTGGTCATCATCGGCTACAGCTCGGTCTTCACCGTGCAGCAGACCGAACAGGTCCTGGTGGTCCGGCTCGGCGAGCCCGTCCGCGTGGTCACCGAACCCGGCCTCAACTTCAAGGCGCCGTTCATCGATTCCGTGATCTCGATCGACAAGCGCATCCTCGACCTGGAAAACCCGTCGCAGGAAGTGATCGCCTCCGACCAGAAGCGGCTGGTGGTCGACGCCTTCGCCCGCTACCGCATCAAGAACGCGCTGCGCTTCTATCAGAGCGTCGGCACGATCCAGGCGGCCAACGTGCAGTTGACGACGCTGCTCAACGCGGCGCTGCGCCGCGTGCTCGGCGAGGTCACCTTCATCAACGTCGTCCGCGACGAGCGCGAGAGGTTGATGGCGCGGATCCGCGACCAGCTCGACCACGAGGCCGACGGCTACGGCATCCAGGTCGTCGACGTCCGCATCCGCCGCGCCGACCTCCCGGAGCAGAACAGCCAGGCGGTCTACCAGCGGATGCAGACCGAGCGTCAGCGCGAGGCGGCCGAATTCCGCGCCCAGGGCGGTCAGAAGGCGCAGGAGATCCGCTCCAAGGCGGATCGTGAGGCAACCGTCATCGTCGCTGAGGCCAATTCGACCGCGGAGCAGGTGCGCGGCGAGGGCGACGCCGAGCGCAACCGGCTGTTTGCCGAAGCCTATGGCAAGGATGCGGATTTCTTCGCGTTCTACCGTTCGATGTCGGCCTATGAGAACGGCCTGCGCGCCAACGACACCCGCTTCCTGTTGCGCCCGGACTCCGATTTCTTCAAATATTTCGGCAGCGCGTCCGGCCGTCTGCCGGCCGTCGGTCCGTCGGCAACGGCCGCTGCGCCGAAGCAGCAGTAACCGCATCACGAGGGCGAAGCATCCGCTTCGCCCCTTAGCCAAGAAGAAACGCCCGGACGAGAGGTCGCCATCGGATGAGGTCCATAGCGTTCGCCGACTTCCTCATCGGTGTGGGAATTCTGTTCGTGCTCGAGGGCCTGATGTTCGCGGCAAGCACGATCACCCTCCCCTTCGGCACCGGACGCAGGTGCGGCGCCAGCACGACATCCGGATGGGCGGCAGCTACCGCCGCATCGAAGATCGCGCGCAGGAGAGGGCGTCGGTCCGTCATC
>NZ_JBVAPG010000111.1:0-28286 GCF_055413685.1 Bradyrhizobium sp. LeoA1Lang
TCTCGAAACTGAAGCGTTTCAGGCGCGTTGCTACGCGCTACGAAAAAACCGCACGAAATTACTTCGCTGTCGTCGCTATCGCCGCAACTCTGCTCTGGCTAAGATAACTGTCCACGCGACCTAGCCGGCCTGTTCGGTGCCTTTCCGGTGGACGCGAGCCCGCCGCGAACCGGCATCGTGGCCGAGACCGGCGGACGCACGCAGCTATCGGGACTGTTCGCCGCATCGATCGTGCTGGCGCTGCTGGCGTTCGGCGCCGCGCTGCTGCATCACGTTCCGGAGGCTGCGCTGGGCGGCGTCCTGCTTTTCGTAGCGTTGCGCATCATTCGCGTCAGCCAGATTGCCGCGATCTTTCGCCAATCGGTCGGCGAGTTTCTGCTTGTGGTGGCAACGGCAGCTTCGATCATCATCCTGCCGATCGAGCAAGGTGTCGCCGTCGGCATCGCGCTCTCGCTGCTCCATGGCATCTGGAGCACGACGCGGGCGCGGCTCGTCGTGTTCGACCGCGTACCTGATACCACGATCTGGTGGCCGGCCAACCCGAACATCAGGGGCGAGCGCGACCCGAAAGTTGCCGTGGTCGGCCTGCAGGCGCCGTTGTCGTTTCTCAACGCCTCGAGCTTTGGTGCCGACGCGCTGAAGGTCATCAAGACGGCAACACCGAAGCCAAGGCTGCTGGTGATCGAAGCCAGCGGCATCGTGGAGATCGATTTCACCGCCGCACAAACGCTGCTCGATCTGTTCCGTGAATGCAGCGAGGAAGGCGTGACCGTTGCGATCGCTCGCCTCGAATCGACCCGCGCCCAACAGGCATTTGAGCGCTTCGGCCTCTATCACGCGCTACCGACGAACCACGTCTTCCATAGCGTCGCCGAAGCCGTTCGCACGCTGGCCGGCTAGGCGCAAGGCGCCCAGGGCGCGTACTCATAAATCGAACTCGACTTGGTGCAGGCTTGCCAATGTCCGCTATGTCCCCGGTAGCGACCAAAATTCCGCATCGTAACGAAATGACGCAATGGGCCCAGAACCGGACCTTCGTTGCCGGCTTTCTCGCGATCATAAGCAACGCGAGGCACGCCGAACGCTCCAACGACCGCTGTCCTGTCTTGCACCACAGGCCCCGGCCTTCTCGCTCGACGGCTTCCGCCAGATCGCCGACATGATCGTGGGCGCACCTGGAACAACCTCCGGAGTGGCTCGTAGCGTGGCCGATTGCCTTTTTCGAACGCATGCCCGCGTCTTGGTGTGGTCAATCCCGTGCTGGCCGTCGGTGCGGTATTGTGGGATGAATTGCCCCACTGACCGCAGAGTGCCCCGTACAATGATTTCGAGGCTCAGACTAAGCTGGGCGGCCAGCCCACAACCCTCATAGATGGAACGTTCCTGAAAACCGGAGGGAGCACCATGAAAGCACTATGGTCAATTCCGATAGCCGCAGCTCTTACATGCGGCACGTTATCTGCGGGAGCCGCAGATCCGCTCAAACAGCAGCTTGTAGGCACTTGGAGCGTCATTTCATTTGTAAACGTGAATGAAAGGACCGGGAAAACAACGCAAATATTTGGTTCCGATCCGAAAGGATATTTCATGTTCGATGCAGCAGATCACTTCTCAATCAATCTCATGCGTCCGGGACGGCCAAAATATGCCCGCCGCGACTTTCCGACCGCCGGGGAAAGCGAAGCCGCTCTGGAGGGGCTAATCGCGATGTTTGGCGACTACAAAGTCAATGAATCTGAACATTCAATATCCTTACATGTTATCGGCGGCAGCTTTCCCGCGTGGGACAATTCGAATCAGAAGCGTTTCATCGCGATCAACGGCGACGAGCTCACGTATAAGAACCCTACACCGGCATCCCGTGGGGGTACTGCTGTGGTGACTCTGAAGCGCGCAACAAGCGCAACCAAGTGATCTTTTGGTCAATCTGTCGCCACGGGCACCGGTTTCAGAACTCGGCTCCCCCGACCCGGCAAGCCAAGCCTCGGTACCCCGAAGTGATCGAGTGAGTGGGTCCGCACACGGTGTCCGAATCGGGTCAGAAGCGCCGCTTGGCCTCACGGCAGGGACTTCCGGTTGCCCCCGATCTTCGGAAATATCCTGCGCGGCGCCAACAGCCGCGCCGGGCCAATGGGCGACATCCTGATATGGAAGAGGCCGACAACTGAGGCGGCCTTAGGCCAAGGCAACTCCTTCCCGGTGAGCAATTCGTAAAAGGGTCTATACGGCTTACAATCCGCCGCCCGCATTTCCGCTCATGTTGTAGTTCACGAGGTAGATCATGGACCTAACCAAAATAGTTCATGAAGTCTAACGAGTACGCGACCACCTAAAGACTGGCTCACTCTAAGGGAAAGGCTCATACAATGAACAGATTAGCGCTCTCTCTGTTGCTCGCACTTGGCACCACAGCTCCATTTACTGGCGCCAACGCAGGGACCGGAAAAGCAACAACTTTGATGGCCAAAGAGCTTCCCGACTTTCCTGGGAAGGAAGGTATGGTCGAAGTCGTCGACTTCGCTCCGGGCGAAGTCTCGGAGCCGCATCGGCATAATGCAGATCTCTTCGTCTATGTTTTGGAGGGGAGCGTCGTCACGCAGGTAGAAGGTGAAGCCCCAAAAACCGTAAATACCGGTGAGGTCTTTTATGAAGCGCCTACGGACGTCCACATTGTGAGCCGCAACGCTAGTGCGACGCAGGCCGCAAAACTACTTGTCTTCTATGTAAAAGTTAAAGGCGCGCCACCAACCATCCTAGTAGGGCGTGGACATAAATAGCGCTTTTTGACGTCGGGCGAGGAAAGGGCGTGGGTTTATGTCCGCATCGGGTCATCAGCGCCGTTCTGACTGCGCACCCATCACTTTCGGTCTCGCCTGGCAAGCGACGCGCCACAACGTCGCGGGCGCCGAGGCATCGCCACGGCCTGAGCGCTGGACCGCGTGCGAAAATCGTCAGGCCGGAAGACGAAAATCAGGAGTCCAACCCAGCTCGGCGCGTGCCTTTTCGGTCGCAACGTGTCTGTTGGACTGCGCGATGTTATAGATGCCCGGGTCGCCGTGGTCGATGGCCAGCAGAGCGGCATAAGCCGCCGCATCCACATGAATGGGCGCAGAGTTTGAGGGCCGGTCCGAAGCGGTTCCGGGGCCATAAAGCTGGCCGTAGCGAAGGACGACGCCCTCGAGCGGCGGCGATTTTAAAGTGAGATCTTCCAGCGCGATTACTCCCTGCATGTTGATACCGTTCTCTCCCTTGGCCCCGGTATCGAGCGGGTCTGTCTCCGCGTGCGGCTCGGGCCCCGGCGTGTAGGCCCACGCGATGCTTTGCGCCACCAATCGGTGCGCCCCCGCCGCAATTGCGGCCCTGACGAGGTTCCGCGTTCCCTCGCTACGGATGCGGGCGGTGCGAACGATCGCTGCTCCCATCTCGCGTGGATTAAGATCCTTCGGGAGGTCGGTGAGCTGATGGATCACGACATCGGGGCGTGCTGATGCGACGGCGCGTGATAGCGCCGGCGCGTCGAAGACGTCGACCACGACCGGGTCAGCCCCGAGCGCGCGCAGCGCGTCGGCATTCGCTTCCGATCTGGTGCTGCCACAGACGTAATGGCCAGCGCCGTGCAGGAGCGGCGTCAGGCGCCTGCCGATGGCTCCGGACGCGCCGGCAAGGAAGATTCTGTAACCCATCACCGTTACTCCGTTGAACCGTGCGCCCAAGTGGGCGCTGCGCGCCAAGTACTTTCCGATTCAAGCGGAGGGCGGGCAATCGTTCCGTTTCAGTGAAAATCAACTTTGGAGACGGCGGACAAATACGGACACCGCCGCGCATTGGAACAGATTGGCAGCCCCGGAACCTTACCTGAACGGCCGTCCGAATGTCCGTTGGGGGTCAAAAGCGCCGATTGGAAGGTCGACCAGTCACTTCCGATCTACCCCGATAAGCAGACGATTTCCGATCCCGCGCGGACTTCGCATTCGGGCCAGAAGCCGAGATCACCACGCATATCGCACCACACCCTTGCCGGCGTAGGAGCGCGTGACGTTGGAGAATTCACCCTCGAAGGTGCCGGCGGCGGACCAGCCGCTGAGCCATTTCTTCTCGACCGATCCCGTCACCAGCGCGGTGTCCGCGGCCATCGCTGCGCCGTTCACCACGAAGCTCGCGCCAGGCAGCGTCTGAAACGTGGCCCCGATCGCGCGATCCGGATTGAAGTCATGCGCCCAGGCAACGCGGCCGCGTAGCGTGACGATGCCATCGGTCTGAGCGAAGGATTTGTCAGTGCGTAAGCCCAGCTCGCTGCGGGTGTCGGTAACGCTCTTCGCGTTGTAGGCCAGTGCAAACTGGTTGCTGCCGACGATCGCCTGCTCGGCGTAGGCCGGCAGATCGAACGTGGTGAACTGCGCGGCGGCATAGGGCGTCCAGCCAAAACCCTGCGTGACGAAGCGATATCCGCCTTCGAGCCGGCCGGAATATGCATTGGCGTTAAACTCGGCGCGCAGGCGATCGAGGCCGGCGACCGCCATCGTGCGATCGGTGACGACGTCCTGCCAGCCATAGGCCAGCGCGCCGGTGATGTAGGCAGGGCCAACGATATGGCGGAAAAACGCACCGGCCTGGAACAGGTCGGAGCGGCCACCGCCGAGCGCATTTGCGACCGTAAAATTGGTGCCGCCGCCGGCGAGCGCGAAGCCGACCAGCGTGTCGCGCGAGAGACGATAGTCAGCGCCGACCGCCGCGCCATAGAGGTTGCTGGTCGTGTTGTTCGAGCCGACTGCGATATTGCCGTCAGTTTGCTGCGACCCGCCAAAGCCCGCCGCCCAGACGCTCCAGCGCTGCTCGAACGACGGCGCAACCGGCGCCTTGGTGTAGATCGCGGCCAGCCCGTCGTTCGGCCTGCGCTTCCGCGCGTAGGCCAAAGCTGCCTCATCGGCATAGGCATTCGGCGTGCCGCCGGCGCTGACGGAGTCACCGCGGCCCGCGATGAACGGATCCGTCATCACGCCCATGAACTGGTTCATCGCGTTGAACGTGGCTTGCTGCGGGGCAGTGCCGACCTCGCCGGAGAGCTGCGTCAAGCCGGCGGGCGTGAGGCTTCCGAACACGATCGGGATCGTGCCGTTGGTGTTGAAGAAGTTGATCAGTGCGTCGCCGACGTTTTGCTGATTGGTATTCAGGTTGCCGGATGGCGGCGTGAAGCCCAGCGCCAGGTTTAGATAGGCGTGAGTCAAGTCATAGCTCAGCGTGGTCTGGAAGCCCGCCGGCAAATTGGTGTTGACCACCGATGCGAACTTGCCGCTCACGCTGCCCGCATCGACGATGGTATATTGCTTGGCCACATAGGTGCCGGGTGCGAACGTCGCATGCACCGTGGCGCCACCGAGCGAGGCGGCCCCCGTGACGCTGGTGCGGTCTGCGCTCGCCGGCGATACCTCGACCATATAGCTCGCCGCCGCGGTGAAGACCAGGTTGCCCTGCACGGTGAGCAGGCCGATCGAATTGCCGGGCGCCAGCGCGCCGCCATTGATGGTGGTGTTGCCGACGATGCCGTTGCCGCCGAGCGTGCCGCCGGCGTTGACCGTCACGTCGCTGATGATCGAACCGTTGACCGACAGCAGGCCGCCATTGACGGTGGTTGCGCCTGTGAAGGTATTGGTACCGGTGACATTGGTAGTCCCGCTAGTCGTCGTTAGGCTCATGCTGCCGCCGACAAGATTCGCGGTGCCTCCGCTCGAGGTCACCGCGCCGGTCAAACCACCGGTGGTCAGCGTGCCGCCATTGAGTGCCACGTTGTTGATGGTTTGCGCGAAGCCGCCGAGGTCGAGCGTGCCACCGGCATTGACCGTGGTGGCGCTGGCAGCGCTGAATGCATTGGCCGCACCGCCTGTCAACGTCCCGCCGCCGACCGTGGTCGTGCCGGTATAGGTATTGGTGCCCGAGAGAGTGATGATGCCAGAGTTACTCTTGATGACGTTTCCGGCGCCAGTGATGTTGTTGGAGACCGTGGTCGAGGTCACCGCCTGATTGAAATTGACAGAGCCCATCACCGAGATATCGCCGGCCAGGGCGGAGGTCACGCCGCCAAACTGGAGCGTGTTGGTGCCGCCGGTGAAGGTGATGGCGTTGGCGCGCGTCACGCCGTCACCGCCGAGACCTCCGAAAATCGAACCGCTGGTGACAATCGTCAGGTTTTGCCCGATGACACCGGAGCCTCCGGCGCCATTCGTCGAGCCCGCGCCGCCATTGCCGCCACTGATTGTACCTCCGTTATTGTTGATGGTCGTGGAGGTTGCCGAAATGCCTGCCCCACCGGCACCGCCGACGCCCGTCCCTGCGCCGCCGACACCTCCCGCGCCCCCGGCCCCGCCGCCGACAAGGGATCCGGCGCCCATGTTCACGGTGCCGCTCAATGCGATGATACCCACGCCTCCAGAACCGCCCGAGCCGCCCAACCCGCCCGCACTCGCGCCGCCTGCACCACCAGCACCGCTCAGGCGTTGATTTGTCACGCTGATGTCGGCAGTGCCGGAACCTAAGATGATGCTGACGCCGCCGGCACCGCCGCCACCGCCGGCGCCGGTCCCGTTTCCATCGCCACCTCTGCCGCCTGCGCTCGCCGTGAAATCGCTACCGGTCATTACGCCGAGGGGTGCATTAACCGTTACGCCGCCGCCGCCACCGCCGCCGCCGCCATCGCCCGCTGATGCGCCAGAGTCGCCATCGCCGCCTGGCGTCGTCGTGGTACCCGCCGTGCCGCCCGCCGCGCCATTGCCGCCCACGCCGCCGACGCCACCACCGGAGCCGGAGCCGCCTGGTCCGGGGCCGATGCCAGTGCCACCGCCGCCGCCGCCCTGACCCGCAGCGCCTCCCGCCGTACCGTTTCCACCCACCGAAGTCGTACTGTCGGCGCCACCCGATCCGGGATTGCCGCCGCCGTCGCCCCCCGCGGCGAGCGCGGGGGTGACCGCAATCAATGTGCTGGTAGCGAATGCGGCCAAGCCGGCGCGCACGATGGCCGTGCTGGCCAACAATGCCTTTATCAAAACAGCCCACCGCGCGGGTCGAAACCTGCCTGCCCCAGTCATTTTCAAATTCCACGCCGTGATGCAAAAAAATTTTAAACTGGAAACACCTAGCTGCTCTGCGGCCAGTGGGCCATGGGCGGCGCTCCCCATCTCCGGTGTAGCCCGCCGATTTATGTGGTGTGTGATTGCGAGGCAACAGATGGTTGCATAGGCTGGTTTATCGCCTTCGAGCGGACTAGGCGTTGGCGTTGCACTCGGCGCGCAGGCGGAGGCGGAATATTATCTTGCATCGGACTCGACAGGTTGTGCTGATTTACCCGTCGAGGCCGGGCAAGCAGTCGGGCTGACCGATTTCCGCAGCCACCCCATGTCCGGTTTGGGTCATTCGCTACAGGGGCAATCCAGCGGCAAGTCCAGCCATGTCCGCTGTGACGCCGAAAGGCCGCGTGCTGGTCTTGCCGGACGGCCATATCGTTTCGCCTCGAAATTTACTCCGCGCATAACCGGCGTTGAAGCGCGTTGCGAAACGTATCCTCTGGCTACGCCGGCACGATCTTGCCCGGATTGAAGATATTCTGCGGGTCGAGCGCCTTCTTCAGTGCGCGCATGGCGTCGAGCGCCTCGGGTCCAAGCTCGGCTTCGAGATATTTCTGCTTGCCCTGCCCGATACCATGCTCGCCGGTGCAGGTGCCGCCCATCGCCTGCGCGCGCTCGACCAGGCGGTGCATGAATTCCTCGCCGCGCGCCATCTCCTCGGCATTGTCGACATCGCAAACCATCGAACAATGGAAGTTGCCGTCACCGACATGACCGACGATCGGCGAGAGCAAATTGAGCCGCTTCAGATCCTCTTCCGTCTCGGTGACGCAATCGGCGAGCCGCGAAATCGGCACACAGACGTCGGTCGCGACCACGCCTGAGCCGGGCCGCAGCGCCTTCACCGCCCAATAGGCGTCATGCCGCGCCTGCCAGAGCTTTGTGCGGTCCTCCGGCTTGGTGGTCCAGGTGAAACCGAGCCCGCCGCATTCGGAGGCGATCTCCTTGAAGTTCTTGGACTGCTCGGCGACCTCGGCCTCGCTGCCGTGGAACTCGAGCAGCAACAGCGGCGTCTCCGGCAGCGTCAGTTTCGAATAGGCGTTGCACGCCTTCACCTGCGCCGCATTCAAGAGCTCGATGCGCGCGACGGGAATGCCGGTCTGGATCGCCAGGATCGTCGCCTGGCAGGCGCCGCGCACGGTCTCGAACGAACATGCGGCGGCCGCGATCGTGTCGGGGATGCCGCGGAGTTTGATCGTGAGCTCGGAGATGATGCCGAGCGTGCCCTCGGCACCGACGAACAGATGCGTCAGGTCGTAGCCGGCGGAGGATTTCTTCGCCCGCGTGCCCGTGGTGATGATCTCGCCGTCGCCGCGCACGACCTTCAGCGCCAGCACGTTCTCCCGCATGGTGCCGTAGCGTACCGCATTGGTGCCGGAGGCGCGCGTCGAGGTCATGCCGCCGAGCGAGGCATCGGCGCCGGGATCGATCGGGAAGAACAGGCCCTGGTCGCGCAGATGCTCGTTGAGCGCCTTCCGCGTGACGCCGGGCTCGATCACGCAGTCGAGGTCCTCGGCATGCACGGCGAGCACCCGGTTCATGTCGCGCAGATCGATGCAGATGCCGCCGGCCGGCGCGTTCACCTGCCCCTCCAGCGAGGTGCCGGTGCCGAACGCGATCACGGGAACGCGGTGTTTGGCGCAGATCCGCACCACATCCTGGATGTCGGCGGTCTCCTGCGCCATCACCACGGCGTCCGGCGGCTGTGGCGGCAGCCAGGTCGTGGTGTGGGCGTGCTGGTCGCGCACCGCCTGCGAGGTGATCAGGCGGTTGCCGAAGCGCGCCGCCAGCGCGTCGATCGCGCCCTTGAGGGCTTGCGGCTCCGGACGCGCTGGATTGTTCGAAATCGTAGTCGCCACGTGAAATTTCCTCCCGGCTTCAGCCGACCGTGGCAAAGGTTATATAAGGGGTCAAGAGCACGACACAAACAAACAGGAATGCATGATGACGACCGTTAATGCCGCCAGGGACACGAAACTGCCCTCCGCCCCGTTCCTGTCCTCGGTGATGCAGATCGAGCCGCAATGGATCGACTATAACGGCCACCTCAACATGGCCTATTACAACGTGATGTTCGACCGCGCCATCGACGAGATCTGGCTGCAGCTCGGCATCGGGCTCGCCTACAAGAAAGAGCGCCACGGCTCGACCTTTACCGCGGAATGCCACGTTCGCTATTTGCGCGAGATCAATCTCGGCGATCCCGTCCAGGTGACGGTCTATCTGCTCGCCGCCGACGACAAGCGGCTGCACACCTTCGAGGAGCTGCGCCACGCGACAGAAGGCTGGATCTCGGCGACCTCCGAAAACATGTCGCTGCATATCGACATGAACTCGCGCAAGGTCGCCCCATTCCCATCCGATATCCGCGCCCGCATCAAGGCGATCGCGGATATCCATGCGTTGGTCCCGCGCCCCGAGGGCATCGGCCGCAGCGTGGCGATGCCCTCACGTTAGGAGCGCATGATCCGGAAAAGTGGGGACCGGTTTTCCCGCGACAAACGCCACGCGTTTGCGCAGAGATCATGCGCCAACCAAATATCCACCTAGACCCTTGAGCGGCCGCGCACCAAGCCGACGACTGCCGAGATCAGGAACAGGATGATGGCGATGAAGAAGATCGTCTTGGCGATCTCGATGGAGACGCCGGCGATGCCGCCGAAGCCCAGAACACCCGCGATCAACGCGATGATCAAAAACGTTACGACCCAGCTTAGCATGGCCAAACCCTCTGCTTTCCGTTTCCACCGACGCGATTGACCATCGCGCCAAACTCAAGGAAACAATCCGCCCAAAAAACGATGGTTCCGTGCGGTGGAAGCGCGAAATTTGCCGCTGCTCACGGAACAAAACCGCGCTTTGGAGGCGGCGGGGTCGGGCGTTCGCTGCTGTTACACCTCCTGATAGTCGGCGGGAGCCACCCTGACGTATCCGCCGGCGCGCAGCGACTCAGGCTCAACGATCTCCTTGGCGGGAGCTGTCGGCGCATTGCGCGCAGTCTTCCAATCGCTCTCGAATATCTGCGTGAAGTAATCGCAGATGCCCGGATGAGAGAGCCATACGCCGGCCTCGCGATTCTTGGAGACGGCGGAATCGGACCAGTTCTGCGAACTGACCAGGACATCCTGGCCATCGACCAGGATCATCTTGTTATGGCAATGCACGAAGCGGGTCGTATCGATGTATCGTATGTTCTTGCCGGCCACGAGGCCGAACTGCTGCTTTAGCAGCGCCAGGTTTTTCTTCTCGGCGTCGAGATCCTCCTTGCCGAAGACCTTGCCGAGAATGATGCGGATATCCAGCTTCTTGTTCTGCTTTCGCGCGTCCGCAATTGCCGTCAGCAATTTCTGGATGTCAGGCTGCTTGCCACGAATGTATTGCTGCTCGATCAATACCGACTTCTTTGCCGCCCGAAGCTTCGCCGGGATCACCTGCATGTAGTTGTCCGGACTGAGGACCGGCTGGACGGCAAGCGGCTTGGTGAGCTTGAAAGTCTTGCTCGGAAACAGCTTGGCCGGGATCTTCGTCGGCGCCCGCTCGATCATGAAAGCGTTGGCCGCTGCAATGGCCTGAGCCAGCGCTTCCGGTCCCGTCAGCTCGAGATTCATGTCGCTTTCGAGAATGCCGGTGAAGAATTTCGAAAGCTTCCTGGAGCGGATCGCCAGGCCGGTGTCGCGATTGCCGGGCCGGAAGTGAGCGGGATCGCCGCCGTCCTTCACGTTGAGGGGTATGCTGTTCTCGCTGTAGTTACCGCTCTGCACGATGCACCATTCGCCATCGATGACGATCACCTTCTCGTGCGATGAGCTGAAGAAGTGCACCCGATGACTGGCGCACGATGGTGCCGGCACGCCGTCGACCCCGGCATCGTTCAGGTCGTCGAACAGCTCCTGCTCATCCTTGCTGTCGATATCGAGCATGAGCTTGACCTTGACGCCGCGCGCGAGCGCATCCAGCACGAGCTGCTTGATATACTCGGCGGAAAAGTCATAGATGCCGATCAGGATCGACCTCTTCGCATCGTCAAACAGCTTCTTGGTCACCGCGAAAGTCGAATCCGGCGAGCAATAGGCGATGATTTCCTGATCGACGTCGACCGCGGGAACCCTGACTTTCTCGTATTCTTCGAGATGGCAGTTGCGCGGAACCATTTCCGGCATGAAGACGTCGGTCCGGACCGGCACCACGCGATCGCCCTCGGCCCGAACGCTCTGCGGTTCGGCAAGAAACGGCCCGCGATGCTTGAGCATCGATTGGCGCAATACGAAGCTCGGCATTTTATCCCCCCATGTTTGCGAGAATCATTCCGGTTTGAAAGGCTCGCTCTTTACGCAGACCAGCGGCACCTGGACGTCTCCCTTTTCCGTCGCGACGGCAAGCGTGGGAGGCAGCGTCACGTTGGCTTCCGGAGCGACATGCGCGACGACGACCCAGCCGCGCTTGCCGTGATCCTTCCCCGCCTCCACGCCGATGGCATGGGCGCCGCATTTCAGCAGTTCGCGACTGTTGAGTTCGCGTGCCTTGTTGGCCTGTTGCTCGTTCGCCATCACCAATCCGCATGGCCGGTCCGCTTCTCATGCTTTCACGAAGCGGAACTTCAGCGCCTTCATGACCTCGGCAATCGGATTGAAGATACTCGCGGCACCCGACCCGGCAAAGTGCAAACCGACGATCTTCTTGCTTGCCTTGTCGACGATGATTGCGCCGGAATCGCCAGGCTTCGAATAATGCGTGCACTTCACCTGGTCCAGGAACCCGATCTTGCCGACGCCCGGATAGGGCATGACGATCCTGAAGTGGACGTCCTGGACTTCGCCATCGGCATCTTCCGACGTCCGTCCGCGCGTGACGATCTTCATCCCGCGCACCGGATTGGTGGTCGCAAAGGGAGAAGCCGCTCCGCGTATGGAAAAATCTATCTTGTCGAGAAAGTCCTGATCGATCTCGGCGAGAGCCGCATCCACGCGGTTGAGAAAATCGTCACCGGTCTTGAACTTCAGGATAGCGGATAATGTCGCGACGACCTGATCCCTGCCGCCATTGTCGGACTCGCCGGGAAAGACGATCTTGTCGCCGACCTTCCCCAATCCGCTCTTGGCAAGCACGTGGGAATTGCTGAGCACGAACAGCTTCTTCCCCTTCTTGACGATCGCCCCAAGGGTTCCCGTATCCGTCAGATTTCCGATGCTATAGCCGCTGAGCAGCGGCGACTTCTGCTTGTTGACTTGGGGACGAACCTTTCCGATCGCCTGGACATCGGTGAATACTGCCTTGCGACCCGGCACACTCAGAACGGGAGGGATCATCTTCTGGCTCTTCATCCGGCTCTTGGCGATCTTCTTTTCGACGTAGAAGCACACGCTCAGTTCGCCGGTGTCTTTCTTCTCGGTGATCTTGTCCGCAATTCCGATGCCGACGATGTTGGGATCTTCGAAGACGGTCCGCACTCGCTCAACATGCCTTGCCTCAAGCAGCCCCAAGGATTCGGGCCGGGCTCCCTTCTCGCCGCTGACCAGGTTGAGCGCATCAAGCAGTTCCTTCGGAGTATCGTTCCTTGCCATGACGCCTCCCCCAGAGATGCAAGCCGGCGAATTCAACAATCTTGAGTTGAGATTCGCATTTTGGCAAGCCTACGCGCCCGCCAGTCAATCGAATCTTGATGAAACTATTGCGATCCCGGCTGGCCTTTTGGCGACGCCCGTGGCACGCCGAAAACCGGCCTTTTATTGGCCATGCTGCCCTCGCAAATCGGCGGCGCGAGTGCCATGTTATCGACTTGAGAATCAAGGACTTCGTTATTGACTGATCTGCGCAAGCCCCTGCCACACGCCCCTGCTCCGGCGGCCTCACCAGTGCCCGGCGGCATCGCCGCACGCGCCCGTGCGGCGGCAAGCCCGCAATATCTCGCAGGGCTCAATCCGGAGCAGCGCGAGGCGGTGGAGACGCTGGATGGTCCTGTGCTGGTTCTGGCCGGTGCCGGCACCGGCAAGACGCGGGTCTTGACGACCCGTATCGCCCATATCCTGAGCCAGGGCCGCGCACGGCCGCACGAGATCCTGTCGGTGACATTCACCAACAAGGCGGCACGCGAGATGAAGCTGCGGCTCGGCCAGATGTTGGGCCAGGCGGTGGAAGGCATGCCATGGCTCGGCACTTTCCACTCGATCGCCGGCCGCATCCTGCGCATCCATGCCGAGCTGGTGCAGCTCAAATCCAACTTCACCGTGCTTGATGTCGACGACCAGGTGCGCCTGTTGAAGCAACTGCTGCAGGCGGAGAACATCGACGACAAGCGCTGGCCGGCGCGGATGCTGGCCGGACTGATCGACACCTGGAAGAACCGCGGCCTGACGCCGTCACAGGTGCCGGCTGGCGAAGCGGCGAGTTTCGCCAACGGCAAGGGCGGCAAGCTCTATGCGAGCTATCAGGAACGGCTGAAGATCCTCAACGCGGCCGATTTCGGCGATCTCCTGCTCGAGAACATCCGCCTGTTCCGCGAGAACCCGGATGTGCTCAGGCAATACCAGAACCGCTTCAAGTTCATCCTGGTCGACGAATATCAGGACACCAACGTCGCGCAGTATCTCTGGCTGCGGCTGCTGTCGCAGGCGCCGTCGTCCAAGTCGGCTCCTCTCTCTACCGTCATTCCGGGGCGCATCGAAGATGCGAACCCGGAATCCGGAGATGAAGTGAACTCATCTCGAGATTCCGGGTCTGCGCTTTCAGCGCATCCCGGAATGACGGAGGTCACCTCTTCTGCATCCACTCCACCCAAGAACATCTGCTGCGTCGGCGACGACGACCAGTCGATCTACGGTTGGCGCGGTGCCGAGGTCGACAACATCCTGCGCTTCGAGCACGATTTTCCCGGCGCAAAAGTCATTCGCCTCGAACGCAACTATCGCTCGACCGGCCACATCCTCGCCGCCGCCTCGCATCTGATCGCGCACAATGAAGGCCGGCTCGGCAAGACCCTGCGCACCGAGGATCAGGATGGCGAGAAAGTCACCGTCACCGGCTCCTGGGATTCGGAAGAGGAAGCGCGCGGAATCGGCGAGGAGATCGAGGATCTGCAGCGCGCCGGCGAGAATTTGAACGAGATCGCGATCCTGGTGCGCGCCTCGTTCCAGATGCGCGAGTTCGAAGACCGCTTCGTCACGCTTGGCCTGCCCTATCGCGTGATCGGCGGTCCGCGCTTCTATGAGCGCGCCGAAATCCGCGATGCGCTGGCTTACCTGCGCACGATCAATTCACCCGCCGACGATCTCGCCTTCGAGCGCATCATCAATGTGCCGAAGCGCGGGCTCGGCGATGCCACCGTGCAGCTCTTGCACGACCACGCCCGCAAGCGCCGCATTCCGCTGTTCGAGGCCGCGCGCGCCGTAGCGGAGACCGACGAGTTGAAGCCGAAAGCGCGCGGGAGCCTCCGTGGTGTCGTGCAGCAATTCGACCGCTGGCGGGCGCAGAGCGAGGTGACCTCGCACACGGAACTGGCCGAGGTCGTGCTCGACGAGAGCGGTTACACCGAGATGTGGCAGAAGGACCGCTCGGCGGACGCTGCCGGCAGGCTCGACAACCTCAAAGAGCTCATTCGCTCGATGGAAGAGTTCGAGAACCTGCAAGGCTTCCTCGAGCACATCTCGCTGGTGATGGACCGCGACGGCGAAGCCGGCGACGAGGCCGTCTCGCTGATGACGCTGCATTCCGCCAAGGGCCTGGAGTTCGACAACGTCTTCCTGCCCGGCTGGGAGGAAGGCCTGTTTCCAAGCCAGCGCACGCTGGACGAGCAGGGCCGCGCGGGCCTCGAGGAAGAGCGCCGCCTCGCCCATGTCGGGCTGACCCGCGCGCGGCGCCGGGCAAAAATCTATTTCGCCACCAACCGCCGCATCCACGGCACCTGGTCGACCACGATTCCCTCACGCTTCCTCGACGAATTGCCGGCGCATAATGTCGAGATCACGGAATCCAAGGGCGGCTCCGGCTGGGGCGGCGCCGGCGGCTACGGCCCCTCGCGCTTCGACAATGTCGAAGCCTTTGGCTCCAGCTACACGACACCGGGCTGGCAGCGCGCCCAGGCCAACCGCGCCCGCAACCAGAACCGCGGCGGCTCGCGCGGCGGATTCGACGAGGAGCAATCGCCGTTCGGCGGTTTCGGCCGCAACAAGCGCGGCCCGATGGTGATCGAAGGCGAACTGGTGGCGAAATCCACCGGCACGGTTTCGGAATTTTCGCTCGATGACCGCGTGTTCCACCAGAAATTCGGCTACGGCCATGTGGTGAAGATCGACGGCAACAAACTCACCATCGCCTTCGAGAAAGCCGGCGAGAAAAAGGTGGTCGATAGTTTCGTGGAGCGGGTGTAAGAGGGTGTCCTGCGGGTCGCTCACTTAATGCCGGCAGAACAGGCTTTAAGGTCTACATGATCCAGGGAGGGGTTTCATGTTGACCAACAGCCGCGAGATCATACGCCGCCTGGAGCGGGAAGGATGGATACTTGTTCGCGTTACCGGTTCGCACCACGTGTTCAAGAATCCCATATCCGGCGAAACGCTGGTCATTCCGCACCCAAAGAAGGACTTGGGGAAAGGACTGGTGCGCGCCATCTATAAAGGTGCAGGCTGGAAGCCCGATTGAGGTTGGCCATGGCTCACTACGTCGCGATTGTTGAGGACGCCGGACCCGAGCACAGCGTGGGTGTCTGGTTTCCGGATCTGCCCGGCTGCACTTCCGGCGGCGATGATATCGATGAAGCCTTGCGCAATGCGCCGGAGGCCTTGCAGCTCTATGCGGAAAGCCTTGAAAATGACGGCAAGTCGCTGCCGCGTCCGCGAACACTGACCGAGCTGAAGGCCGAGCCGGAGATCGCGAACGACATAAAGACCTATATGGTCGCCCTGATTGAATTACCCGCGCGCGCTCACGCGGCGGAGTGAACTGATCGTCGTTTCGACGGATTGCAGAACCAGCCAAGCGTACCTATGTACTGGCCGCCCCTCCTCTCGCGCGGCGCAACGTCGCGTTCCCTGTACTTTTCCCGCCAGCCCATCACCGTTAGCCATGTCGCCGATCATTTCCGTTTCCAATCTCTCAAAAGTCTACGGCTCCGGTTTCAGGGCGCTGAACAAGATCAATCTCGATATCCGGCGCGGCGAGATTTTTGCCCTGCTCGGGCCGAACGGCGCCGGCAAGACCACGCTGATCAGCATCGTCTGCGGCATCGCCAATCCGAGTGAAGGCAGCGTCTCGGTCAACGGCCACGACATCATCAAGTCCTACCGCGCCGCCCGCGCGATGATCGGCCTCGTGCCGCAGGAACTGCACACCGATTCGTTCGAGACGGTATGGGCGACCGTGAGCTTCAGCCGCGGCCTGTTCGGCAAGCCGAAGAACCCCGCTCATATCGAGAAGGTGCTGAAGGACCTCTCGCTCTGGGAGAAGAAGGATTCCAAGATCATCACGCTGTCGGGCGGCATGAAGCGGCGCGTGATGATCGCGAAAGCGCTGTCGCACGAGCCGCAGATACTGTTCCTGGACGAGCCGACCGCCGGCGTCGACGTCGAGCTGCGCAAGGGCATGTGGGAAGTGGTGCGGACGCTGCGAGATGCCGGCGTCACCATCATCCTGACCACGCATTACATCGAGGAAGCCGAGGAGATGGCCGACCGCATCGGCGTCATCAACAAGGGCGAGATCGTCCTGGTCGAGGACAAGGCCAAGCTGATGGAGAAGCTCGGCAGGAAGCAGCTCAAGCTGCATCTGGCGCACAAGATCGACGCCATTCCGCCTGCGCTTGCGCCCTATCATCTCGTGCTCTCGGAAGGCGGCACCGAGCTGATCTATGATTACGACACCGCGGGCGAACGCACCGGCATCACAAGCCTGCTCGGCGATCTCCGCAACGCCGGAATCCGTTTCTCCGACCTCGAGACCAGCCAGTCTTCGCTCGAAGACATCTTCGTCAGCCTGGTGCGGCAAGTTTGAAGTTCCTATCAGGGTTTGCCGCACCCTCGTCATAGGAACTTCAAACTTTAATGCCGCACCAGAATCATAGATTTGCTAGCGCTCCTCTGATTTCGAAGTTCGCATTGGAGGCTCCGCGAACGCGTGCGAACTTCGAAATCAGAGCGCTAGTGAGGACACCATGAATTATCGGGCGATCCGCGCAATCTATTTGTTCGAAATGGCGCGCACCTGGCGCACGCTGTTGCAGAGCATCGTCTCGCCGGTGGTGTCGACTTCGCTCTATTTCGTGGTGTTCGGCGCCGCGATCGGCTCGCGCATCACGGAGGTCGAGGGCGTCAGCTACGGCACCTTCATCGTGCCCGGGCTCGTGATGCTGTCGGTGCTGACGCAGAGCATCGCCAATGCATCCTTCGGCATCTATTTCCCGAAATTCGTCGGCACGATCTATGAAATCCTCTCGGCGCCGATCTCCTATTTCGAGATCATCATCGGCTATGTCGGGGCGGCCGCGACGAAGTCGATCATCCTCGGGCTCATCATCATGGCGACAGCCGGATTGTTCGTGCCGCTGCACATCAATCACCCGATCTGGATGCTGACCTTCCTGGTGCTGACCGCCGTCACCTTCAGCCTGTTCGGCTTCATCATCGGCATCTGGGCCGATGGATTCGAGAAGCTGCAGATGATCCCGATGCTGGTGGTGACGCCGCTGACGTTCCTGGGCGGCAGCTTCTATTCCGTGAACATGCTGCCCTCGGGCTGGCGCACCCTCACCCTGCTCAACCCCGTGGTCTACCTGATCTCGGGCTTCCGCTGGAGCTTCTATGGGATCGCCGATGTCGGCGTCGGCCTGAGTCTCGGCATGACCCTGGGCTTCCTCGCCACCTGCCTGGCGATTGTCTGGTGGATCTTCCGGACGGGCTACCGGCTCAAGCATTGATCGGCGTCGTAGCCCGGATGAAGCGCAGCGCAATCCGGGAACGCTGTCACAGCTCGCGGCACTGTCCCCGGACTACGCTTCGCTCCATCCGGGCTACCGTGATCAGCGGTAGCAGCGGAAATGGCCCGAGCGGGCGTAGTAGCCGCGGCAGCGATGGCCACGGTGCCAGCCGCGATTGGGAATGCCGAGCACGCCGTTGACCGCACCCACGGCACCGCCGACGCCGGCGCCAACGGCACCCCCAACCACGCCGCCGACCGGACCGGCGATCCGATTGCCCTCGTAGGCTCCCTCGTGCGCGCCGCGAACGATGCCCTGGGCATGTCCCAGATGAGGCATCGCAAGCAATGCAAGGATGATGGCGGCGGCCGCAAGCATGAGCCGCACCGGCGTGACATCAGGCAGCGCCAGCGTCTTGACCTTGGTCTTCTTCATCACAATTCCCAAAAATGCACGGCAAATTGTACCGTCAGGCGGGAGTGTGAAACGCCCTTGCGGCCAAATGGTTGCGCGTCTGTGACGAATTCGAGTCGTCCGCTCACAACTCGCGAAAAAGTCAGCAGGCCGGCGCCGGATTTCTCCGATGGCGCCTTGCTTGCGCCGCTCGTTATATTAACGATGCATAGCCGGGCTACTGGAACCCGAGCCGGATTCCGGGCATATTGGATGCCGGGGACGGAGAACCGCGGCGCTGCAATGGTAGGCCTGGAGGGCCAAGGTAAGATGCGTACGTTCCTCGTTGCTTTCACCGCCCTGACGCTGGCTTTTGCCGGCGCCGCACAGGCCAAAGTCGCCATCACCGTCGACAAGGATAACCAGCAGATGACCGTCGCGGTCGACGGCGTCGAGCGGTATCACTGGCCGGTCTCGACCGGCATCCCCTCCTACGAGACGCCGAACGGCAGCTTCCGCACTTTCCGCATGGAGGAAGACCATTACTCCAAGGAATTCGACGACGCGCCGATGCCGCACTCGATCTTCTTCACCAAGATCGGGCACGCGATCCACGGCACCGACTCCGTCAACCGCCTCGGCAGCCCCGCCTCCCATGGCTGCGTGCGATTGTCGCGCGAACATGCGGCCACGCTCTACGCGCTGGTGCAGGAGCAAGGCGTGCTCAACGCCACGGTAACGCTGACCGGCTCCTCGCAGGTGGCGCTGGCGCGCAATCCGAAGCGCGGCAACACCGCGGTTGCCCGCCGCGCGCCGCAGTACGAGCAGCAATTTGGCGATGCCGCTGGCGATCCTGTGATGATCACGCCGCAACAGCAGCAGCAATTGCCGCAGGCCCGAGCCGACGACGGATACATCTATCCGGCCGACGGCAGCTCCAACGCGCAGATGTATCCGGCGCCGCGCAGCCGCCGCGTCTACGATACGCAGACCTACTATCGCCAGCCGCAGCAATATTCCGACCGCTACGCGCCGGCGCCGCAAGGCTATTACTACCCGCCACGCCCGCGCGGGTTCTTCACGTCCCAGGATTGACCAGCGCCGAGTTGGTCGAGACGTCAGAGCGGGATGGCTGCATCATCCCGCTCTTTATCTTTCTGCGCCTAATTTCTTTTTGCGCCTAATTTTTGCCTGCGCACGATCTTCGCGCAAACTCCTCGCATTCCCCTGAAAGTCCGCTTTACGCCGACGCCATCCTGCACGTCCGGATTCGTGCACGATCGCCATCAACACGCCTGCGTGAGCCCAAATTGACAACGCCCGCCGTGTCCGTATTGTGTCTAGTTGTTTCGCTGGATTTCCCATGACACAAGAAGAAATATCCGGTTTTTGCGTTGCTTCGCTCGCTAAAGTGCTGCGGATCGCGAAGGACCGGGTCAAGACCGATACCAAATTCAACCGACTCGGGCTCGATTCGGCGATGGTCGTCTATGTCATGATGGAACTCGAGGAGAAGCTCGACCTCGAGCTTTCGACCGACGACTTCTACGACTATCCGACCGTCGACGCGCTGTCGCGTTACCTCGCTGAAAAGCTCGTGGCCCGCTCCGCTGCCTGATCCTCACTACCGCCGGATATCATTGGCCAAGATGGAGACGTTTTCCTCGCTGGTGGCGCTGCTGGCAAAGCGGGCGGAAACGCAGCCCGATGCGCGCGCCTACATTTTCCTCTCCGACCGCGGGGCGGAGGAAGCCGTCCTCACCTTTCGCGAGTTGCATGACGCCGCCCGCGCGCTGGCGGCGCGGCTTGGCGAAGTCACCCGGCCCGGCGATCGCGCGATGCTGGTGTTTCCGCCGGGGCTCGAATTCGTCGTCGCCTTCTTCGGCTGCCTGATCGCGCGCGTGATCGCGGTGCCGATGATGATGCCGCGGCGGCAGAGTGCGCGCGACTCCAGCGCCGCGATCATGGCCAATTGCGAACCTGCGATCGCGCTCACCAGTTCGGCCTTCGCCATCCGCGGCGATCTGCAGGAGCGATTTTCGCGCGAAGGCCTGCAGTGGCTGGCCGTCGATCTCGATACGACGCCAGCGCAGCCCGCAGCCGATCTGCCGCTTCCAGCGCGAGAGGATATCGCCTTCCTGCAATACACCTCGGGCTCGACGTCCGAGCCCAAGGGCGTCGCCGTCAGCCACGGCAACCTGCTCGCCAATCTGGAGATGATCCGCATCTCGCTCGGCAACACCGAGCGGTCGACCTATGTCAATTGGGTGCCGCTCTACCACGACATGGGGCTAATCCTGAACACGCTGGAGGCGCTCTATGTCGGTGCGCTCTGCGTGCTGATGGCGCCGAACGCCTTCACCCAGCGCCCGCTCAACTGGCTGCGCGCGATCAGCGATTATCGCGCCGAGGTCGCCTGCTGCCCGAATTTCGGCTACGACCTCTGCGTCAGCCGCTATCGCGCCGACCAGATGCAGGGCGTCGATCTCTCGTCCTGGAAGATTGCGCTCAACGGCGCCGAGCCGGTGCATGCCGAGACGATCAAGCAATTCATCGAGACCTTCGCCGCTCACGGCTTCGATCCTCGCGCCACCTTTCCGGCCTATGGCATGGCGGAAGCGACACTGCTGATCTCCGGCGGCAGCCGCGGCGCCGGCCACGTGACGCGGGATGTCAGCCGTGCAGCGCTGCAGGCGCATCGGGCCGAAGCGCCGGCTGACGCGGCGGACAGCCAGATGCTGGTCGGCTGCGGCCGCGCGCTCGAAGGCGAGCGGATCGCGATCGTCGATCCCGACACCTGCGCGCGGCTGCCCGTCGACCAGGTCGGCGAGGTCTGGGTGAACGGTGCTAATGTCGCGGGTGCCTATTGGAACAATCCGGAAGCGACCAAGGCCGGCCTGCACGCGCGCATCGCGGGCGATGACGACAGCGCGAACTGGCTGCGCACCGGCGACCTCGGCTTCCTGGATCGGACGGGTGAACTCTTCATCACCGGACGGATCAAGGACCTGATCATCGTCAGGGGCATCAATCACTATCCGCAGGATATCGAGCGCACGGTGCAGGCGGCGCACACCGCGCTGCGCGCCAATTGCGGCGCGGCGTTCTCCGTCAGCGACGAGCACAGCGATGAAACGCTTGTTGTCGTGCAGGAGATCGAGCGCACCGAGCGCAACCGGATCGACGGCGCCGAAATGAAGGGCCTGATCCGCGAGCACGTCACCGACCAGCACGAATTGTTCGCACGCCATATCGTGCTGATCCGGCCGGGCACACTGCCGAAGACCACCAGCGGGAAGATCCAGCGCAGCCTGGCGCGCCGGCTGTGGTCCGAAGGCCGGTTCGAGGATCTCGCCGCGGACGCGGATTGACTCGCTCTTGCGGTCATCGTCCGGCTTGACCGGACGATCCAGTATTCCAGAGGCAGTAGTGCTTGAGTCGAGAGGCCGCCGGTTACTGGATGCCCCCGCCTTCGCGGGGCATGACAGGGAGAACGATCATCAGAAGTCGATCTTCGCCGCCTCGCCATCGCGGATGCTGGCGGCGATGCCTTCCATGATCTTGGTCGCGATGCTCGGGCGGTA
This sequence comes from Bradyrhizobium sp. LeoA1Lang, assembly GCF_055413685.1. Lineage (NCBI taxonomy): Bacteria > Pseudomonadati > Pseudomonadota > Alphaproteobacteria > Hyphomicrobiales > Nitrobacteraceae > Bradyrhizobium > Bradyrhizobium sp. LeoA1Lang. Next base: position 21,996 of record NZ_JBVAPG010000111.1, read on the forward strand.
GTGGATGAAATCCGCAAAATTCGCACGGTCGCGGGTCAGCGCGTTGTCGATGCGATAGTTGATGAAATTGCTGTTCGGCCGGCCGGCCACGACACGCTTCAGAGCCGCGTTACACGCCTCACGGTCCGCGGCGGCGGGCGTGCCGGGCTGCGGCATCTTGCTTTGCAGGGTCGGCGGCACGACGATGACGACACTGGTCTCGGCTGGAAGCCTCTTGACCAGCGCATCGAGCCGCGCGACGTCGGGAAGCGTCTCGCGCTCCGCGATGGTGGCCGCAGGCAGCGGATCGCGTGGCGGGCTGATTTCGCGGAAGGTGCCGGGCAGCCAGATGTCCTCGTAGCTGAAGAAGCCGGTGGGATCCCTGCGATGGTGCCAGCCGAGGCCGATCGAGAAACGTTGGAACGTGTGCTCGATCGTGGTCCAGGACAGCAGGTGCGTCGCGTAGACGAGCGGGCTTTCGCTGTAGAGCCAATCGGGGAAGGTGCCCGGCGGCGATTGGATGGGGACGTGATGGCACCACCAGGGATCGACGACGAACACAAATGCGCCCACCCGCTTGTGATGCTTCAGGAAAAAATCGACCAGCATGAGCTGCTCGTGCGGATTGGCGCCGGTCATGTAGAGCTGCACGAAGCGCAGGCCGGTCGCCTTTGACAGCTCCGTCGGTTCAAGCATCTGCGCGGTCGAATTGCCGATGATGGCGGAATCGAAATTGGGATCGCGCGCGCGGCTGGCCGCCGAGGTGAGCGTGTTGCGATCGTTGACGCCATCGATGCCGAGCACGCCGAACCTTCCGCTGTCATAGGGGTCGACCAGGATCATCAGCGCGTAGAGCAGCACTAAGCCGCCAACGAGCGTGCCGACGCAGTTGGCCAGGCAGCGGCCCCATTCGGGCGACGTGTCAGAACTGGTAGTAAGCGAAGCCACGAACGTTCCCTTCTCCGAGCACGATCAGGATGGCGAGCAGGCCGAGGCCGGCCACCGCGCCAAGCCAGGGGCGCGGCCGCTGCATCACGCGTTCGACGATGTCCTGGGTTGCCGGCAGCAGGAAGGCCATCAGCGGAACGACCACGAGCGGCCACAGATGCTTGCCCTCCGACAGATTGGGCGGCACGGCGAGGCCGTGGAAGATGTTCAACGCTGCATCCAGCGTGCCGGCGCGGAAGAACACGCCGGTCAGCAGCACGAAAATCACCGTCAGCGCCCATCCGGCGAGCGCGGGCAGCCGCGGCCCGTAGCGGCGCCACAGCGAGCAGACGACCAGCGCCAGGCCATGCAGCGTGCCCCACAGCACGAAGGTCCAGCTCGCGCCATGCCAGAGGCCGCACAGCGCCATGGTCAGCACCATCACAGCGAAATATTGCAGTTGGTAGAAGCGCCGCGGCACCATGCGCTTGTTGGCGAGCGGAAAGAACAGGTATTCGCGCAGGAACGTCATCAAGGTGATGTGCCAGCGCTGCCAGAAATCCTGGATGCTGGTGGAACGGAACGGCGCATCGAAATTGTACGGCAGCTTGACGCCGAACAGCAGGCCGAGCCCGACCGCGATGTCGGAATAGCCGGCGAAGTCGTAGAGGATCTGGATGGCGAAGGCGAGCGCCAGCCATGCGTCGCCATTGCTCACCGGACCTTCAAGCGCCCGCGCATAGATGGGATCGATCAGCCGCGCGATGCGGTCGCCGAGCAGGATCTTTTCGACCAGCCCGATCAGGATGAAGGCGATGCCGATGCAGAACTCGCGCTGCCAGCCCGGCGCATAGACCTTCTTGCCGAACTGCTCCATCACCTGCGACCAGCGCACCAGCGGTCCGGCGAGCGCCTGCGGGAAGAAGGAAATGTAGAGCGCGTAGCGGTTCAGCGAATAGGTCGGCGCCTTTCCCTTGCGCAGGTCGACCAGATACATGATGTGGTGGAAGGTGAAGAAGGAGATGCCGAGCGGCAGCACGATGTCGAGCACCGGCATCGGCCGGCCCAGCGCAAGGCCGATATTGTAGGCGAGGAAGTTGGCGTATTTGAACCAGCCGAGGACGGCGAGATTGGCGACGATTGCGGCGGTGATGATCCACGACATCTTGGTCCTGGCATACGTCATCGCCGCGAACCAGTTGATCAGGATCGACAGGATCAGGAGCAGGACGAAGGGCGGATTGCCGTAGGCGTAGAAGACCAGCGACATCGCGACCAGCGTCCAGATCCGCCACTGCGGATGCGGATCGACCAATCGATAGATCAGGATTGCCGCCGGCAGGAAGCCCAGCAGGAAGGGGTAGTCGTTGAACAGCATCAGCCGGCGATCTCAGGCATGACCCGGGTTACTCACCTTATCCGCCGGAAGCCGACGACTATCCGTGCTCGAGCTCGGCCAGTTCGGGCGCCGGCTCGTGCAGCCGGCGCAGCGCGATCTTCTCCGCACTCGGCACCTTGACATTCCAGGCCAGTCCCAGCGCGGCGAGCAATCGGATGAAGAGATAGCCCGGATCGAATTCGAACCATCGCAACCCGAACGCCGCCGAATAAGGGAAGGCATGGTGATTGTTGTGCCACCCCTCGCCCCACGCCAACCATGCCATTACGCCGAGATTGCGGCTGTTGTCACCCCTGGTGCGGTAGGGACGTGCGCCGAATGTGTGCATGACGGAGTTGATCGCCGACATCGCCTGTTCGACCGCAAACATGCGCACCACGCCGCCCCAGAGGAACCCGGCCACCGCGCCCCACAGGCTGCCAGCGACCAGCCCGCCAATGGCGGTCGGGATCAACAGCCCCAGCAGCAGCCAGACGTAATAATAGCTGTTGACCCGGACCAGCGTCGGCTGCGCCATCAGGTCCGGAACGTAGTGGGCGACGTTCGGATAATCATGCTCGATCATCCAGGTCAAATGCGCATGCAGGAAGCCGCGCAGGCGGCCGAGGAAGCTCTCGCCATGCAGATTGGGCGAATGCAGGTCGCCATCGTGATCGCTGACCTCATGGTGGCGACGATGCATGGCGGCCCAGGATACCATTGGCCCCCGCCCGGCCATCGAGCCCATGATGATCAGCATCGCGCTCACCGCCGTGCCGGTCGCGAAGGCGCGGTGCGTGAACAACCGGTGATAGCCGACGGTGAGGCCGAGGCCCGTGACCAGCCACATCCCAAAAAACAGGCTGATTTCGAGCGCCCCGATGGGGCGGTAGAACAAGGCCGCAACCGCGATCAATGTCCCGATGAATGGCAAAACATCAAACAGGATGAAATGCCGCCGCTGCAATCGATGAAAATGCCGGCTCCGGATAATCCGATGGTCGCGCATGACTAATGGAACAATTGGGAAACAAGTTCCATCAGTATAGAGTCCGCCCCCGCGCCGCAACCGTTGCGGCGGGTTGTGGCGCCAAACCGCGAACGCGGGCGGCGGGTGTTGCAAAAATATCGAGCTCACTACTCGCCGTCGCGCAATCGCCGGTAAACCGCGCCCAGGATGTTGGAATAATCGTCGGTCCAGACCTGCTGCTTTTCATCGGCCTCGGTCTCGCTCCACTGGTCGGACGAGGCGAGCTTGCCGACATCGTCCTCCTCGCGTGCGGAGATTACCACCGAGGTCGAGAAAATGTATTCGCTGTCGCGGCCGGAATCCTCGCTGTAGACCCAGCTCTTGAGGTCGTTGGCTTCGGCAATGCCGACCACGACGCTGGAAAGCTCGAGGTGGCGGTTGGAGACATGCATCACCACCGCGCCCTGTGGCGCCAGCTTCGCCTTGTAAATCGCCATCGCCTCCTCCGTCGCCAGATGGATCGGGATCGCGTCGGATGAGTAGGCATCGACGATGATGAGGTCGTAGATGCCATCCGGCTCGCGGGCGAAGGTGAGCCTGGCATCGCCGATCACCGGCTTCAGATCGGGGGCGCAATTCTGGATGTAGGTGAAATACTTCGGATCGCGCGCGGTATCGACCATGGTCTGGTCGATCTCGAAGAACTTCCATTGCTCGCCCGGCTCCGCGGCGCAAGTGAGCGTGCCTGAGCCGAGCCCGATCACGGCGACCCTGAGCGGAGCGCCCTTGCGCTCGCGCATCGCCGTGATCGCCTGCCCGATACCGCCGTCCTTGTGATAATAGGTGATGGGTTCGGGCCGCCCGGTTGCCGGCGTGCCGTCGTCATTCTTGAATCGCTCGGCGCCGTGAATGGTGGTGCCATGCATCAGCACGTGATACTGGCCGTTCGGCGTCACCACGATCTTGTGCACGCCGAAGAAGCTGCGCACGGTCTCGACCCGCCCTTCATCGGAGGGGTAAGCGCGTAACAGCAGCAGCGCGACCACGACGGTGGCGAAGATCTTCCAGCGGTTGGCGTTGACCGCGAGCGCCAGCAGCGCCGAAAGCACGCCGACCGCGCCGATCACCCACGCCCGCCGCTCGTCGAACCAGTTGAACAGCGTCCCGGTTGAATAGGACGGCGCGATCAGCGCCACCGCGAGCACGGCAAGGAACGGCCAGTACCAGGCGCTCCAGCGCGGCAGCCGCTCATCCCCGGAAGGCCGGCACAGCGCGGCGAGCGCAAGCAGGATCGGATATTCGGCCACCCATGAGAAGGTGAACGGCGCGATCAGGCCTGCGAACAGGCCGCCGACCATGCCGCCGAACGACAGCGCGACGTAGAAGCCGGTAAGGTATTTTGCCGCCGGCCGGGTCCGCGCCAATTCGCCATGGCTGGCCATCGCGATGATGAAGAAGCAGAGCTGATGGCCGCCGAGCGTCAGCAGCAGATTCTGTTCGCCACCGACCGCAAGCAGGATGACGACGCCCGCGATCGCGAGCGGCTGCAGCATCAGCATCCATTTGTGCGGAAACAGCGGGCGCGACTGGAACACCAGCACCCAGGTCAAGAGGTAAAGCGACAGCGGCAAGACCCAGAGCAGCGGCGCTGCGGCGACGTCGGTCGAGATATGCGCGGTCACCGCGATCAGAAGGCCCGAGGGCACCGCGGCCAGGAAGATCCAGCGCAAGCGCAGCAGCCAGGAGGGCGGCGGCGCATCGGCATCATCAGCCGGCAAATTCAGCGCTGCCGCGCTCGCAGGCGAACGCAACAGCAGCACGCCGCAGCACGCGATCAGCAGGATCAACAGGCCATAGCCACCGGTCCAGATCAGGTTCTGCGTGCGCAGCGTGAACATCGGCTCCAGCAGCACCGGATAGGACAACAGCGCGAGGAAGCTGCCGATGTTCGAGGATGCGTAGAGGAAGTACGGATCGGGACCGTTGGGATGGCCGGTGCGCACGAACCAGGCCTGCAGCAGCGGGTTGTTGGCAGCGAGCGCGAAGAACGGCAGGCCGATCGAGACCGCGAACAGGCCGAGCAACCAGAACGCGTAACCTGATGTCGGCGGATCACCCCAGCCGCTCCGGATCGCAAGCGGCAGCGTCAGCATCGCCGCGACCAAAAGCAGCAGATGCACCGCGACCGGAGCGGCGCGGTTGTTCATCTTCATCAGGTAATGCGCGTAGGCGTAGCCCGCGAGCAGCAGCGACTGGAAGAACACCATCGCCACCGACCACACCGCCGGCGAGCCGCCGAGCCGCGGCAGCACCATCTTGGTGAACAGCGGCTGCACCGAGAACAACAGGAGCGCACTGACGAAGATCGCTGTGGTGTAGGCGATCAATACCAGCCGGTTTCGCGCGGCGGACGGCTTAGAAATCATGAAAGCTCCGGCTTGGGTCCGGCGGACGCCGGCGAGATTTCCGGCGAATGCACGCCAGAGGTTTCAATTGAGCATATGGCAGCATGGCCGGCAATGTAACCAGGTAACGTGGACTTGACGATGTGCCGGCGCGGAACAGCAGCACGCCGACATGACGGTTTCATAACTGGGTACCTCGCCATGCCACCGCTCTCTCCCGTCATTGCGAGCGCAGCGAAGCAATCCATAGCGCCGCAAGTGGAGACGTGGATTGCTTCGCTGCGCTCGCAATGACACGGGTGAGGTCTGGTTCAAATATCAAACAGCAAATCCATAGGATGGGTAGAGCGCAGCGAAACCCATCGCGATGGAGCAAGCCGCGCGAATGATGGGTTTCGCTGCGCTCTACCCATCCTACGATTCCAAAACAGCGGAGAAGATGTGCGTCCGCATTCTCGCGGCGTTTTGCGCCCGAGGTTTGCATCTCGTTCCACCCTCTCATTGAACAGAGGGCGCAGGGAAAGCCGGGTGCTGGTTGCACCCGTGGGTCCCGTGCAACAAAAAGCACGGGGGTAGGACCACAGGTTCAACCGAAGCATTCCGGCTTTCCCTGCGCGATGGTGTTACGGCTT